>JACZWD010000004.1 GCA_022572335.1 Pseudomonadota bacterium | reverse complement strand
AAGCCTTGGTAAGCCGCCGTTCCGGTCGCGTATGCGGCCCGTCGGAGGGCGTCGAAAAGTTTTGACGATGCACCGCATCGCCTGCACCTTTCCTCCTACCCGACGAGCCGCCTACGCGATCTCTATGGGGCATGATCAGCGCTCCTTGGTATAAGGCCCGGTGCCGCAGGGCGGCGGGGCCGGTTTTGCGCGCCGTCTCCGAGGATGGCGTCTATTGTTTCAGGGTTTCACGGCGCAGCTGGCGGGCCTTGGTCAGGATGGCGTCCTCGATCCGGGTGTCGGTCCTGGCGGCCACCGGCGCGTCCCGCCAGCCGGTGCCGTCCTGGACCTGGCGGAAGACCGCGACGCGCACCCCGTCGGCGCGCAGCGTCCGGCCCAGGATGTACACGTTCAGCTTGAAACGCTCCCCCGGCGTCTCCGGCGTCGCGTGCCAGTCGGTGATGATGACGCCGCCGAAGGGGTCGGCCGAATTCACCGGCATGAACGAGATCGTGTCCAGGGACGCCCGCCACAGAAAACTGTTGACGCCGATGCCCCCGCCCCCGTCCACGCCGGCCTTGTCCGCCTCGGTGTCGAAGAGCAGCAGGCCCCGGCTGCCGAAGATGCTGCCGCTGCGGTCCTCGCCCCGCTCCCAGATCGGGTTGGCGTCCACCTGCGGCTCGCCCGGCTGGTAGCCGCTGCCCTCGCACGCCGCAAGCACCAGGCCCGCCACGCAAACGGCGCTTAAGGCCGTCACCCCGCGGACGCGGTATCCCGTGATGGGCGATCCCATGATTCCTCCCCCGGGCGCCGACCGCCGCGCATGACGGCGCGGCACCGGGCCAGAGGATAGACCAAAATCCGAAATCACGCCAGACTCCCGCGCGAAAGACCCCGCCCATGGGGCGCGGCTCAGGAATCGCCGGCCAGGGGCCCGAGGGCCTCAAGCAGCGGCCCCAGGTGGCGGGCGTAGCGTTTCCAGCCGTCGACCGCCTTGCCGTAGATCGGCTGGCGCACCTGGGTGGCGCTTGCGGTTTTCACCAGGCGCCTGGTGGTGTGAAACGACAGGCAGGCGTCTTCCCACGGCAGGCCGCAGAAATCGAGAAGCCGTCTCGTTTCCTGTTCCTGGGCGGCGACCAGGTCTTCGTAGCGCAGGTCGAGAATACGCCCCGGCATGACGGCGCGCCAATGGTCCATGAGGCGGGCATACAGCCGGTGGTACCGGCCCAGCTCGACCAGGTCGTAGGAAAAGTTCTGGCCCGAGACGAAGAGCAGCTTGTAGCACGAAAGACACGTGTCCACCGGGTTGCGGACGCAATGGATGATCGTGGCGCGGGGCAGCATCAGGTGGATGAGGCCGAGGTAGCGGAAATTGCCGGGCGCCTTGTCGGTGATGTGCGGGGATTCGGGGGCGCGCCGGCGCACGGCCTCCCAGTAGGTCCGCCCCAGGCGGTGCAGGTCCTTCGGGCCGAGGCCGGCCACCCCTTCCGGGAAATCGTGCCCGGTCGGGGAAAGCTTGTTCAGCCCGCCCGCCAGCCGGCGCAGGTCGGCGAGTTCGCCGCCGCCGTAGACGCGGGAGTGGCTGGCGAGGATGTGCTCGACAAGGGTGGTGCCGGACCGCGGCATGCCGACGATGAAGATCGGTTGGCCGGGCGGCGCGCCGGGGCCGGCGTGGCGGTGCAGAAATTCCCCGGTAAACAAGGCGGCGATCCGTTCGGCCAACTCCTCGTCATCGGCGACGTCGTAGCGGAGGGATGCGCGCTTTAACCGGTTGCCCTTCTCCACATGGTCGAACGCCCGGTCGTATTCGCCCATGTCGTCGTATGCCTTGCCCAGCGCGAAACCGAGCAGCATCGCCTGGCCGTCGGTGATGGAGGAACGGGAAAGCAGACCTTCCATGGCGGCGGTGTCGCCATCGGGCGCCGTGAAGGTCTTGAGACCGGCCAGGTGCTGATACGCCTCGGCCAGGTCGGGCTTGACCTCGAGGGCGCGCCGGTAGGCGGCCCCGGCGGCATCGAATTCGCCCGCCGCCTTGAGGACGCTGCCCAGGTTGCAGTGCGCCCCGACGAAGCCGGGCTCGATCTCGACGGCGCGCCGGTAGGCGGCCACGGCCCCGTCGAGGTCGTCGGCCGCCTCCAGGGCGACGCCGAGGGCGTTGTGGGCGCCGGCGAAGCCGGGCTCGATGGCGAGGGCCCGGCGGCAGGCGGCCGCGGCCGCGTCAGGATCGCCGGACTTGTGGAGTGCGATGCCGAGATTCTTGTGGGCCTCGGCGTTCCCGGAGTCGATCCCGAGCGCCCGCCGGTAGCTGGCCATGGCGCCTTCAAGGTCGCCCGACGCCTGCAACACGGTGCCCAGGTTGTTGTGGGCCTCGGCGTTGCCGGGCAACCGGCTCGCCGCCCGCAGCAGTTCGACGGCATGCGCGGTATCGCCCAACTGGAACGCGGCGACCCCGGCGTGGTTCAGGGCATCGGCGTGGTCTGGCTGGGCCGCCAGGATCCGCCGGTACAATCCGAGGGCTTCCCGCGTGCGGCCGGCCGCGTGGAACGTGAACGCCTGGCGCAGAACGGCGGGGATGTCGGCGCCGGCTCCGCCTCGGGACGCCCCGCTTGTGGGCGGGACGGCGGACCCGGTGTCACCGGTTTGCCGCGCCGCCTTTTCGAGTCGGCGCCGTTCCTTGCGGTTCATCGCTCGGTATTTCCCCGGATCCCGCCGGAGCCGGTCATTCCGTGCCGTCCGGGTGGGCGGGACCTGGTGTTCCGACGCCGACATTTCGGTCCTTAGGGTCGGCTCAAAATACGCGCAAGTCTTTAATTTCGTGTTGCTCCGCAAAGCCAATCGTGGGAACGAAGCGTGTGCTACGGAACACTAGCGCACCGTTAGCACAAATTGCCGACCGTGGCCATCGGGGGACCGCGTATCGCCTTCGCGGTGTTCCGGCGCGCCACCGCCGCCGCGCAAAAAAATCCCCGGCCGCGGATTACGCGGCCGGGGACGTTTGCCTTTACGCCGTTTTCGTGCCGGTGCTAGAACTTCAGGCGCGCACCGAGCGTACCCGACGTCAGGTTGTCGAAGTCGTTGGTCGTGACGGTATCATCGTAGCTGGCCACGCCGAACGTCGCGAATATCTCCGTCGCGTAATCCTTCAGGATCTGCACGACCCCGAAACCCCAATATTCGGCGTCGCCGCCGTCCGAGGCCAGGTCGTCGGTGTTCTGGTACATGGCGAAGAAGTTGGTCGTCCCCGCGTCGACGAGCTTGGCCTTATAGCCGACCTTGACGAAGACCATCGACGGATCCGTGCGGCCGGCGGCCTCCAATTCCCGCGAGGCGGCGGCGATGGTCAAACTAAGGCCGCTGGAATGCAGGACCGACCCCGACCCGTTGACCTCGTGGCCTATCGTCGCGCTTGCAGAGGACCTGTCGGAAAAGCCAATCGCGGCGCTCACCTTGGTCCCGCCGAAGCTGCCTGAATACCGGATCGCAGCGTCGCCGATGGGGCCCTGGTTGAGGCCGACCGAAACCTTGAAGCCGCCGAACGTGGGCGTATCGTAGCGCACCCGTTGCGTACGGCTCAGGCCGTCAAAGCTGCTGAACACCTTAGAGGCCTGTGGGCCCGCGGCGGCGGGGTTGATGTTCGGGTTCTGGTCCGCCCCGCCCGCCAGGTTGTCGATGAGGAAGAAGCTGCCGCCAAATCCCCCATCTTGAACGTTCGGGTTTTGAGCGATTATCGTTCCCGAGAGGTCGGCCTGGGACGTGCCGTTGTTGGCGGCGTCGCCCTTGCCGACGTACAACTTGCCCCACCTGCCGGCGAACGTGATGTCCTGGTAGCGGGGGTCGATGCCGGTGTCGTCGGCGGCGTCCACATCGAGGCCGACCCCGGTACGGTTACCGGATTCGTTGGAGGTCCGGTTGTTGAACTGGAACTCAATCCGGGTGCCGATGGTCAGGCTGTCCCAGGCCTTGGCGGTGCCGATGAAACGCACACGGTTGCCGCTGAACTGGTTGCTGACGTGGTGGATATTGGTTCTGTCTCCGTCGTTCACGATGGCGACGATGCGGCTGACCTGGCCGGTGATGGCGATCTTCACCTGGCTTTTGCTGTTGACGATGGTGTTCCCGGCCGCCGAGGCCGGACCCGCGAAGGGCGCCGCGAACGCGAAGAGCGCTGCCGCCGCGACCGACGTCTGTAATGTTTTCCTATACACTTTGTTTTCTCCCTTACCCCTTGACGTTCGTAATACCTAATAAAGAGTCTGGCTTTCGGCCCGTGTATGAAGCCCCCGACCGCAGCCGGTGCGCCTCTCCGGGAAAAGTCATTCTATGGGTTTCCATGGTGGCTTGAAGACAAATTTGCCGGCGGGCACGGTTTTTTTGATACGCTGTGGTAATTTAGCCACACGACTCGCCGGTCGCCCCTGGTCAAAGTCGTCTTGCTCGGTAACGGCGCCCCAACCGGGATTCGCCTCCCCCGCCGCCCGCGCGCAACCGGTTAACACCCGCGGCGGGCACGGCATACTCCCGTATACTCCCGCTTCCGGTACTCCCGTATACTCCCGCTTCCGTCCCCGCCACTGGGAGATGTCGCCATGGAACTCAACGATCCCGGTCTGTTTCGCCAGCAATGTTACATCGGTGGCGCCTGGGTGGACGCCGAGGACGGCGCCACGTTCGAGGTGACGGACCCGGCCGACGGCGCGCCCCTGGGCACGGTGCCGAAGATGGGCGCGGCGGAGACCCGCCGCGCCATCGACGCGGCCAACGGCGCTGACGGCCAAGGAGCGCGCCCAGGTCCTGCACCGGTGGTTCCGGCTGATGATGGAAAACCAGGACGACCTGGCGCGGCTGATGACCGCCGAACAGGGCAAGCCGCTGGCCGAGTCCACCGGCGAGATCGCCTACGGCGCGTCCTTCGTCGAATGGTTCGCCGAAGAGGCCAAGCGGGTCTACGGCGACATCATCCCCGCCCACCAGGCGGACAAGCGAATCGTCGTCATCAAGGAGCCCATCGGCGTCGTGGCGTCGATCACGCCGTGGAACTTCCCCAACGCCATGATCACGCGCAAATGCGCCCCGGCGCTGGCCGTCGGGTGCACGGTGGTGGCCAAGCCGGCGAGCCAGACCCCCTATTCGGCGCTGGCCCTGGCGGAACTGGCGGAGCGCGCGGGCATCCCGCCAGGCGTCTTCAACGTGGTCACCGGTTCGGCCGCCGCCATCGGCGGCGAGATGACGTCGAACCCCATCGTGCGCAAGCTCGCCTTCACCGGGT
The DNA here is from genome assembly GCA_022572335.1 of Pseudomonadota bacterium. GTDB lineage: Bacteria > Pseudomonadota > Alphaproteobacteria > Rhodospirillales > 2-02-FULL-58-16 > JACZQZ01. The sequence goes on along the minus strand of JACZWD010000004.1, from coordinate 21,234 downwards.
CCACCGAGGTCGGCAAGATGCTGATGGCCCAGTGCGCGGGCACGGTGAAGAAGGTGACGATGGAACTGGGCGGCAACGCGCCCTTCATCGTCTTCGACGACGCCGACGTGGAGGCGGCCGTCGACGGGGCGATGGTGTCCAAATTCCGCAACATGGGGCAGACCTGCGTCTGCGCCAACCGTATCCTGGTCCAGGACGGCGTCTATGACGACTTCGCGGCGCGGCTGTCCCAGGCGGTGTCCGGCCTCAAGGTGGCGAACGGCTTCGAGCCGGGGGCCGAGCAGGGCCCGCTGATCGACATGGCGGCGGTGGAGAAGGTGGAGGAACACATCGCCGACGCCACCGCCAAGGGGGCGCGCGTGGTCGTCGGGGGCAAGCGCCACGCCCTCGGCGGCACCTTCTTCGAGCCCACCATCCTCGCCGACATGACGCCGGAGATGGCCATCGCCCGCGAGGAGACCTTCGGCCCGGTGGCGCCGCTGTTCCGGTTCGCCACCGAGGACGAGGCCCTGGCCCTGGCCAACGACACCCCGTCCGGCCTCGCCGCCTACTTCTACAGCCGCGACATCGGGCGCGTGTGGCGGGTCTCGGAAGCCCTGGAGTACGGCATCGTCGGCATCAACACCGGCATCATCTCGACCGAGGTGGCGCCCTTCGGCGGCATGAAGGAATCCGGGATCGGCCGCGAGGGCTCCAAGTACGGCGTCGACGATTTCCTCGAAATCAAGTACCTGTGCATGGGCGGCATCGCCTAGTCGTTGCCCGCAAGGACACTCAATCAGGTGGCCGCGGGGGAGCAATCATGCCCAAATTCGATTATGACCTGATCACCCTTGGCGCCGGGTCCGCCGGCGTGCGCGCGTCGCGCGTGGCGGCCCGCTACGGCGCCCGGGTGGCGGTGGTCGAGGAACGCTATCTCGGCGGCACCTGCGTCAACGTCGGCTGCGTGCCGAAGAAGCTGTTCGTCTATGCCGCCCACTTCGGCGAGGACTTCGACGACGCGGCCGGCTTCGGCTGGACGGTGGGCGGGCGCGATTTCGCCTGGCCCCGGCTGATCGAAAACAAGAACGCCGAGATCGCACGGCTGAACGGCGTGTACCGGGACCTTCTGGAAGGCGCCGGGGCGCGCATCATCGAGGGGCGCGCCCGCCTGCTCGACGCCCACACGGTCGCCGTCGGCGAAGACACGTACACGGCCGAGCGCATCCTGGTGGCCACCGGCGGCTGGCCGGCGGTGCCGGATGTTCCGGGCCGGGAGCACGTCATCACGTCGAACGAGGCGTTCTTTCTGGAATCCCTGCCGGGGACCATCGTCATCGTCGGCGGCGGGTATATCGCGGTGGAGTTCGCCGGCATCTTCCACGGGCTTGGCGCCCGCGTCATCCAGCTCTACCGGGGGCCTCTGTTCCTGCGTGGATTCGACGACGACGTACGCCAGGCCCTGGCCCGGGAAATGGGCAAGAGGGGAATCGATTTGCGCTTCGACTCCTCGGTCGAGTCCATCGAACGGCGGGACACCGGCGACGGGCCCCGGTTCACGGTCACCCTCGCCGACGGCGGCGCCATCGAGGCCGGCCTGGTCATGTACGCCACGGGCCGCCGGCCCATTACCAAGGGACTCGGCCTCGAGGACGCGGGCGTGGCGGTCAACGAGAAAGGCGCCATCGTGGTCGACGAAGAGTGGCGGACCTCGGTGCCCAACATCCACGCCATCGGCGACGTCACCGACCGCATCAATCTGACGCCGGTGGCCGTTGCCGAGGGCCAGGCGCTGGCAGACTTGCTGTTCAACCCCTCGGGGCGGTCGGTGGGCTACGACGGCGTCCCCTCGGCCGTGTTCAGCCAGCCGCCGGTGGGCACGGTGGGCCTGACCGAGGCCGAGGCGCGGGCCAGATATGGCGCCGTCGACGTCTACCGGTCCACCTTCCGGCCCCTCAAACACACCCTCAGCGGCCGCGACGAGCAGGCCATGATGAAGCTGATCGTCGATTCCCGGTCCGACCGGGTGGTCGGCGTCCACATGGTCGGTCCCGACGCCGGCGAGATCATCCAGGGCATCGCCGTGGCCCTGAAATGCGGCGCCACGAAGGCCCAGTTCGACGCCACCATCGGCATCCACCCGACGACCGCCGAGGAGTTCGTGCTGATGCGCGAGAAGGCGCCGCGGCCGGCGCCGGCCGGGTAGGGCGCGGCCCACGGCCCCCCGGCGCGCTTTTCCCGTACTTTTGGTGGAAAAGGCTTGAATTCGGGCGTATAGGCGTAATGGTACGTACGCCCGACTGGTGGTGGTGAAAGGGTTTCCCATGGCCCAGAGATGGACGCCGGATACCTGGCGCGGCAAGCCCATCGAACAGGTTCCGGAGTACCCGGACGGCGACGCGCTGGCCCGGGTGGAAGAGCAACTGCGGCGCTACCCGCCGCTGGTCTTCGCCGGCGAGGCGCGGCGCCTGAAGGCGCGGCTCGCCCAGGCGGCGGACGGTGAGGCGTTTTTGCTCCAGGGCGGCGACTGCGCCGAGAGCTTCGCCGAATTCCACCCCGACAATATCCGCGACACCTTCCGCGTTCTGCTGCAGATGGCGGTGGTGCTGACCTTCGGCGCCGCCTGCCCGGTGGTCAAGGTCGGGCGCATGGCGGGCCAGTTCGCCAAGCCCCGCTCTTCCGACACCGAGACCCGGGACGGCGTGACCCTGCCCAGTTACCGCGGCGACAACGTCAACGGCATGGAGTTCACGGCCGAGGCGCGCCGGCCGGACCCCGACCGCCTGGTGCAGGGCTACAACCAGTCGGCGGCGACGCTCAATCTGTTGCGCGCCTTCGCCCAGGGCGGGTACGCGGATTTGCAAAAGGTGCACCAGTGGAACCTGGGATTCGTCGCCGACAGCCCGCTCGGCGAGCGCTACCGGGACCTGGCCAACCGGTTGGACGAGACGCTTGCCTTCATGGCCGCCTGCGGGTTGACGTCGGAAACGACGCCGCAGCTCCGCGAGACCGACTTCTTCACCTCCCACGAAGGCCTGCTGTTGAATTACGAGCAGGCCATGACGCGCGTCGACAGCACCACCGGCGACTGGTACGACACGTCGGCCCATATGCTGTGGATCGGCGACCGCACCCGCCGGTTGGACGGGGCGCACGTGGAGTTCATGCGCGGAATCCACAACCCGGTGGCGCTGAAGGCCGGTCCGGCCCTGCAGCCGGACGAACTGATCCGCCTCATCGACGTGCTCAATCCGGCCAACGAAGCCGGCCGGCTGACGGTGATCGCGCGCATGGGCGCGGACCAGGTGGAGCGCCTGCTGCCGCCCCTGATCCGCACCGTCCGGGGCGAGGGCCGCACGGTGGTCTGGGTGTGCGATCCCATGCACGCCAACACGGTGAAAAGCGCCAATGGCTACAAGACCCGGCATTTCGACCGCATCCTCGCCGAGGTGCGCTCCTTCTTCGCCATCCACAAGGCGGAAGGCAGCCACGCCGGCGGCGTCCATTTCGAGATGACGGGCCAGGACGTGACGGAATGCGTCGGCGGCGCCCAGGCCATCACCGAGGCCGGCCTGAGCGACCGCTACCATACCCATTGCGACCCGCGCCTGAACGCCAAACAGGCCTTGGAGCTGGCCTTCCTTCTGGCGGAGACGTTGAAGGAGGAGCGGGTCCTCGAGCGCGGCCGCGCCGCCGCCCTCTCCTGAGGGGCGCGCCGTCGCCATGGCAGAGAAGGCGCGCGGCAAGGGCGCCGGGGCGGGCGACTTCTCCCGGTGGGTGTCGCGCTGGACCGACCACTATTTCCTCAAGACCAAGGAAGCGGTGGGACGGTTCGGCGACAAGGACGTCACCTATGCCGTCTTCATGCGCCGCCCCGTCATCTTCGCCCCGCGCCCGATGGTGGATTGGCTGGAAGAGGTGGCCCGGGCGCGCGGCGTCGCCTTCGACATCGATCTCAACTTCGCGGAAGGGGAATGGGTCGGGGCCGGCGAGCCGCTGGCGTACATCACCGGGTCGTTCTATCACCTGGTGGACCTGGAAACCCTGTACCTGCAGAAACTGGGCGCCCCGTGCGTGGCCGCGTACAACGCGTTCACCATGTGCAGTTCCCTGCCCGGGGTGGCTTTCCTGGCCATGGACGCGCGTCATTGCGCCGGCACCGAGATGGCGGAACTGATGGCCTACGCGGCGGCCGTCGGCTCCGACGCCGCGCGCCGGAAATCCGGCGCCAAGGGCTTCATCGGCAACTCCACCGGCGCCACCGCCCACTACTTCGGACTCGAAGACGGGCTCGGCACCATGCCCCACGCGCTCATCGGCTACGCCGGGTCGACCCTGCGCGCGGCCGAGATGTACGTCGAGACCTTTCCCGGCCAGGACCTGACCGTGCTCGTGGACTATTACGGGCGTGAGATTTCGGACTCCCTTGCCGTCTGCCGGCGCTTTCCCGAGATGGCGGCCGAGGGGCGCGTCGGGCTGCGTCTGGACACCCACGGCGGCCGCTTCATCGAGGGGCTCGACCCGCAGGCCTCCTACGCCGTCCTCGAACGCCATGTGCCCCTCGCCGTCAGGCGATACCGCAGCGAGACCGAGCTGCGCTACCTCACCGGCACCGGCGTCTCGGCGGCGGCCATCTTCTATTTGCGCGAAAGGCTGGACGAGGCCGGCTTCGGCAAGGTGAAGATGGTCGCGTCGTCGGGCTTCAACGTGCAGAAATGCAAGGTGATGGCCGACGTGGGCGCGCCCATCGACGTCATCGGCACCGGCTCGTACCTGCCCGAATCCTGGCCCGAAACCTACGCCACCGCCGACATCATCGCCTACGGGGGCGACCCGTCGGTCAAGGTGGGGCGCGAATTCCTGCTCAAGTTCCTGAAGAAGAAAAAGTGAAGAGCGGATTCGGGCCCAGCCTGCCATTGGGGACGGCGCGCGGATAAGGACGAATGAGAGTCGCGGGAAGCATGGTTCAGGCTGGCGTCGAACGATCATGAGGTGCCATGGGACCGGGCAATCTCGACTTGACGCAGTGATGTACGAAACGTACATTACGGGCGAAAAAGGAAGGACGGTTCCATGGTGCAGATACCCACGGTGAAAGCCCGGGACGAATTCTCGGACCTGGTCAATCGCGTCGCATACGGCAAGGAGCGGGTGGTGCTCACGCGCCGGGGCAAGCCGCTGGCGGCGGTGGTTCCCCTGGAGGATGTGGAACTGCTCGAGCGCCTGGAAGACCGCATCGATCTGGACGAGGCGCGGGCGGCCCTGGCGGAAGCGCGGGATGACGGAACCGTTTCCTGGGAAAAGATCAAGGCTGAAATCGGCCTATAAGGTTTCGACTTGGCCTACCGGGTCGTCTTTTCGCGCAAGGCGAAACGCCAGTTCCTGGACCTGCCGGCTATCGTCAAAAAGCGCCTCGCACCACGCATTGACTCGCTGGCCAGGAACCCCCGTCCGCGGGGCGCGAAGCGCCTTTCGGGAACGGAGAATTTCTATCGTATCCGGGTCGGCGACTACCGGATACTCTATGCAATCGAACACCACGAACTGGTCGTCCTGGTCGTGAAACTGGGTCACCGCAAAGACGTGCACAGGGGGATTTGAACCGGTCCCGCCCGGCCCGGCCCGGCCACCGCCGACATCGTCGCCTACGGGGACCACCCGTCGGTCAAGGTGGGGCGCGAATTCCTGCTCAGGTTCCTGAACAAGGACCGCCAGAAGCAGCCGTGAAAAGCGGCGGCGGAAAACCCCGCCGCGCTCAGCTTTCCCCGGCGTCCAACTGTTTCATGACCTCGGCCAGGGTGGCGCAAGTCTCCGCGCCGTGGTCCTGGCCGAGCGTCCGCCGTCCGCCATCGTCGGACAGCGCCTGTTTCAGGTCCGACAGCAGCGCCTCGAGGACCCGCCGGCAGACCGCTTCCATGAATTGCCAGGCGGCGGCGTCTCCGGCCTCGCCGGGGGCGCCGTCGGGCGGGCCCAGGGGGGCCGTTGACCAGGTCCACCATCCATGCGCTGCGTTTCTTCAGGTCCCCGAAGCGGGAGAATTCGGATAGGGCGGGATGGGGAAAGGCATGGTGCCCGGCGAAGGGGCCGGTCGCGCTCCCATCGCGGCATATGACAGGTCTGTCGCATCCTATTATGATAAAGGGTATTCAGCTGCCGCGACCTGGACAAGACGCGCCCGATCCCGCTAATCACGCGCCCGATCCCGCTAATAATGACCGACACCCTGGCCATAGCACTGGCGCAAATCAACCCGACCGTCGGTGACATCGACGGCAATATCGAATGCATCCGCGCCGCCCGCGCCGAGGCCGCGCGCTCGCACGCCGACCTGGTGGTCTGCGGGGAACTGGTGGTTGCCGGGTATCCGCCCGAGGACCTGGTGCTCGAGGCCGTGTTCCAGGACCGCATCGAGGCCGGCGTCTCCGTCCTTGCCGGAGACACCGCCGACGGCGGGCCGGCGCTGCTCGTGGGCGCGCCGTGGCGCGACGACGGCAAGCTTTACAACGCGGCCCTGCTGCTTGACGGCGGCTCCATCGCCGCCGTGCGCCTGAAGCACGAACTGCCCAACTACGGGGTGTTCGACGAAAAGCGCGTCTTCGCCGCCGGGCCCGCGCCCGGCCCGGTATCGTTCCGCGGCGCGCTGCTCGGCATCATGATCTGCGAGGACATGTGGTCCCCGGATGTCACCGAATGCCTGGATGAGTGCGGGGCGCACATGCTGGTCGTGCTCAACGGCTCTCCCTTCGAGGCGGACAAGCCGGACGCGCGGCTCAACCTGGCCCAGGCGCGGACCATGGAGTCCGGCCTGCCGCTGATGTACGTCAATCTTATCGGCGGGCAGGACGAGCTGGTTTTCGACGGCGCCTCGTTCGTTCTCGGCGCCGGCGGCGACCTTCGCGCCCAGGCAGAGTCGTGGAAGACGCAGGTGCTGCTCACCCGCTGGCGCGCCGACGCCAACGGCGCATGGGCCTGCGACGAAGGCGCCATCGCAAAACCCGCCGAGGGGCCGGAAACCGTTTACCGGGCCCTGACCACGGGGCTCCACGATTATGTGGACAAGAACGCTTTCCCCGGCGTCCTGGTCGGGCTGTCGGGCGGTATCGACAGCGCGCTGAGCGCCGCCGTGGCGGTGGACGCCCTCGGCGCGGAAAGGGTCCACTGCGTGATGATGCCGTCGCCCTATACCTCGGCCGAGAGCCTGGAGGACGCGGCGGAAGCGGCGCGCCTGCTGGGCGTCCGCCTGGACACCATCCCCATCGATCCGGCGATGGAGGCCTTCGAGGGCATGCTGCGCGAGGCCTTTGTCCGCCATCCCGCCGACGCGACGGAGGAAAATATCCAGGCCCGGGCGCGCGGGGTCACCCTGATGGCTTTGTCGAACAAGTTCGGCTCCATGGTGCTGTCGACCGGCAACAAATCCGAGATGTCGGTCGGCTACGCGACGCTGTATGGCGACATGTGCGGCGGCTACTCGGTGCTCAAGGACATCTACAAGACGACGGTGTACGAGCTGTCGCGCTGGCGCAACCAGCACCGGCCCGAGGATTTCCCCGGCCCCGCCGGCCGGGTCATGCCCGAGCGCATCCTGCTCAAGCCGCCGTCGGCCGAGCTCAAGCCCGACCAGACCGATCAGGACACCCTGCCCCCCTATGAACAGCTCGACGCCATTCTCAGGTGCCTGATCGAAGAGGAGATGGCCCTCGGCGACATCATCGCCCGGGGCCACGACGCCCCTGTCGTGCGCAACGTCCGGACCATGCTCGACCGTGCCGAATACAAACGCCGTCAGGCGCCGCCGGGAGTCAAGATCACCAGCCGCGCCTTCGGCCGCGACCGCCGCTACCCCATCACCAACGGGTTCACGGACCCGGCATGACCCCCGCCGTATACTTCGCGACCTAGGAAAACCCGTGCCCCTGCATCTGCACAACACCCTGACCCGCGGGAAAGTCCGGTTCGAGCCGCTGAAGCGGGGCGCCGTCGGCATGTATGTGTGCGGCCCCACGGTGTACGACTTCGCCCACATCGGCAACGCGCGTCCGGTCGTCGTTTTCGACGTGCTGTACAGGCTGTTGAAGCGTCTCTATCCCAAGGTCACGTACGTGCGCAACATCACCGACGTGGACGACAAGATCAACGCCGCCGCCAAGGACAGCGGCGAGAGCATCCACGCCATCACCGAGCGCACGACCCGGGCCTTCCACGAGGACATGAAGGCCCTGGACACGCTGAAGCCCGACGAGGAACCCCGCGCCACCGACCACGTCCCCCAGATGATCGCCATGATCGAAGCCCTGTTGGCGGCGGGCAACGCCTATGAGGCCGAAGGCCACGTGCTGTTCAGCGTTCCCTCGTGGGCGGGCTACGGCAAGCTGGCGCGGCACAAACGCGACGAGATCATCGCCGGCGCCCGGGTGGAGGTGGCGCCGTATAAGAAGGACCCGGCGGATTTCGTCCTGTGGAAGCCGTCGACGCCGGACCTGCCGGGCTGGGACTCGCCGTGGGGCCGCGGGCGGCCGGGCTGGCACCTGGAATGCTCGGCCATGAGCAAGCAGTACCTGGGCGAGACCTTCGACATCCACGGCGGCGGCCACGACCTGATCTTCCCCCACCACGAGAACGAGATCGCGCAGAGCACGTGCGCGCACGGGGGCAGGGAATTCGTGCGCATCTGGATGCACAACGGCTATGTGATGGTGGAAGGCGAAAAGATGTCCAAGTCGCTGGGCAACATCGTCACCGTCAGGGACATTCTGCACGATCATCCGGGAGAGGCCATCCGGCTGGCCCTGCTGTCGGCCCACTACCGCCAGCCCCTGAACTGGACGGCGAAAGGGCTGAAACAGGCCCGGGAGACGCTGGACCGGTTCTATGGGGCGCTGAGAAACGACTATCCTCTGGTCGCCGCCGAAAGCGCCGAACCGCCCGAGCCGATGGTCGCGGCCCTGCTCGATGACCTGAATACCCCGCAGGCGATTACCCGGTTGCACGAGGTGGCGACGTCGATCAACAGCACCGGGAAGGTTTCCGAGCGGATTGTCCTGGCCGCGTCGTTGCGCGCCGGCGGAGCGTTGTTGGGGATCTTGCAGCAAGACCCGGAGGCCTGGCGCAAATGGCGGCGGCCGGCGGCGTCAACCCTGGGGGAAACGGAAATCGAGGCCCTCATCGCCGACCGCGCCAAGGCCCGCAAGGCCAGGGATTTCGCCGAATCCGACCGCATCCGCGACGGCCTCGCGGCCCGGGGAGTCGTGTTGGAGGACGGACCCGACGGCACCACCTGGCGGCGGGCGTGAGACGCCGGTCCCGTTCCGACGCCGCGCCGGGGGGCGATCCAGTAACGTCCCGGGCGGGACTCAGTATCTTCGAAGTATTGTTTCTTGCCGGCGGCAAAGTGCCGCCCGCGGCGTGAATGTTCCCGGCAAATCCGCCAACGCCGCCGGATACGCGGGCTTTCGTGGGCGGGCCGGGGCGCCGCGGGGCGCCGCCGTCATCGGCAAGGCGGCCCCCGGGAGGTTCCTCGAAACGGCCCAGGAAACGCTCCGGGCCGTCCGTGAAAAGCGTTCGTTATAGAAGGAGTTACCCGGCAACGGCGGACCTGTGGAGGGGGGCATGGCGAGCCGCGGAGACCGCGCGAGAATAATGGTTAATTTTAGGTAAATTTAAGTAAACAAAAAAATATTGACCGTTAAGAGAAAATAAAAGATATAGCTCACAGTATCCCCCGCCAAATTACGGTCCGTGCTGTGCATGGCACGGACTTTCTCTGTTTTCCGAAAACCTTCGGGGTGGGTGACTTTTCCGTTGGTGATTAATACATGGTTTCGAGTCACCACATGACGATAGCGACAATGCACTGCCGTATCGACGAACGTTAAAGGAGAACATCATGCCTGCAACTTCGACCAAGGCCAAGGCGAAGAAGTCCTCGACCAAACGCCAGACGTCAGTCAAACGCCGGACTTCGGCGGCGACCCGCCGGGCCTCCAGTGCCCGCCGGAAAACCGCACGGCCGAAGACCAAGTCCATGAAGAAGAGGGTGGTCAAGAAGACCGCCAAGAAGAGCACGGTCTCCCGCAAGAAGGTCGCCAAGACGCGGACCATCAAGAAGACCGCCAAGAAGAGCACGGTCTCCCGCAAGAAGGTCGCCAAGACGCGGACCATCAAGAAGACCGCCAAGAAGGGCTCGCCGGCCCGCAAGAAGGTTGCCAAGAAGAGTGCGGCCCGGAAGACGACGGCGAGAAAGACTCTGTCCAAGCGCGCCAGCACTCACGCGACGAAGGGGCGCCCGAAGACGAGCTCCCGGAAAAAATTCATGGTGCGCTCGAAGGGCAACAGCTCCTGGCGCAGCGCACTCTCTGCCCGTTAACGACCGTTATGCACGATGGGGCGCTCGGCGCCCCATCGGCCCATGAGAAGACTCGGCGTCACCATGCGCCGGGTCTTTTCTGTGCCCCGCTTTATTTGAGTGGCTTCGTGCCGCACGTGTGACCCGTCGGAACCCGGGTCCAACGGCGTCTGGCGGGGACCGCGGCGGCGCCATCGGGGGCGTCCTGCTACAGGCGTAGCAGCGCGTCGATTTCGGACTGCTCCATGGTGCGGACGGTGCCGTGGATGATGGCGCTGGCCGAGTCCACGAGGCTGCGGATGGCCTCCGACGCGTCGTTCACAATGACTTTCAGCCGCTCGAATTGGCCCGCCGCCACGTTGGCTTCCGCGCGCTCCACGGTCATGGCGACCAAGCTATCCAGGGTCCCGATGGTGAGCTCGAAGGGTTGGCGGAACCTGGCGGGCACGTGCTCGTAGGCCTTGATCGCCAGTTCCCTGTCGGCGAAACCGCTTTCCCGGAAGTGCTCCGGGCAGGTCTTCGGCCGCCACGCCCTGGCGTCGTCCAGGAGCTCCGGCATGTCGGGGATCATCACCAGCGTCATGACGATCTCGTTGAAATGGTTGAGGTAGTCGGTGGCGAGAAGGGTCTGTGGGTTGATGTTGCTTCCCTTGACCCTTTCCTGAAAGGCCCGGTAGGCGTCCCCGGCGTCTCCGGCGTCGGCGGGCCGACCTGCCTCCGCCGAAGCGTGGCTGCGCGCCGGCAGGTCGGGCGGGTCGTCCGTTCCCGGGGATGCGGCGAGGGCGTCGTCCTCGTGTTCGGGTCCCTGCGCGCGCATGCAATGAAATGTGTCTATCCGGCCCCGGCCCTGCAACGTGCCAAACGGATAATTAAGGGGCCGCGCCGCCCGCGAGGACCGGAAATCCTTGAGCCACGCCCGCAAATCCGCCATTGTCGCCGCCTTCTTTCGAGAGAGTCGGGGGAGTCGCGGGCATGGGCGACCGGCGCGTCTATCTTTATGACAGCACGCTCCGCGACGGGGCGCAGACCGTGGGCGTCGATTTCACGGCCGCCGACAAGGCGGCCATCGCCCGCGAACTGGACGGCCTGGGCATCGATTACGTGGAAGGCGGCTGGCCGGGGGCCAACCCCACCGACGACGCCTTCTTCGCCGATGCGCCCGAACTCAAGCACGCCAAGCTGACGGCCTTCGGCATGACGCGCCGCGCCGGGCGCAGCGCCGACAACGATCCCGGCCTCAACGCCCTGTTCTCGGTCAAGACGGACGCCGTGTGCATCGTCGGCAAGGCCTGGGACTTCCACGTGGAGACGGCGCTCGGCGTGGCGCTCACCGAAAACGTGAAAATGATCGCCGACAGCGTTCGGCATGCCTGCCGGCGCGTCGACGAGGTGCTGTTCGACGCCGAGCACTTCTTCGACGGCTACAAGGCCAACCCCGGGTTCGCGCTCGACTGCGTGAAGGCGGCCCTGGACGCGGGCGCGCGCTGGGTCGTGCTGTGCGACACCAACGGGGGCACCCTGCCCCATGAGATGGCGCCCATCGTCGGCGCGGTCATGGCCCACATCCCCGGCGAGCGCCTGGGCATCCATGCTCATAACGACACCGGCAACGCCGTCGCCAACAGCCTGATCGCGGTCGAGGCCGGGGTGCGCCAGGTCCAGGGCACCCTCAACGGCCTGGGCGAGCGTTGCGGCAACGCCGATCTGATTTCCGTCATCCCGTCGCTGATGTGCAAGATGGGGTACGAGACCGGGGTCTCGCACGACGACCTGACCGGGCTGACCCGCGTCTCGCGCATGATGGACGAACGCCTGAACCGGAGCCCCGACCGCACCGCGCCCTACGTCGGCGAATCGGCGTTCGCCCACAAGGGCGGGCTGCACGTCTCGGCGGTGGAGAAGGACCCGCGCTGCTACGAGCACATGGTGCCGGACCTGGTCGGCAACCGCCGTCGCATCGTGGTGTCGGACCAGTCGGGCCGCTCCAACATCCTCGCCCAGTTCCGCGAGATGGGACTCGACATCGACGCCGGCGACCCCAAGGTGGCCCAACTGGTGGAGACGGTGAAGGCGCGGGAGTTCGACGGCTACGCGTACGACGACGCCGCGGCCAGCTTCGAGCTGCTCGCCCGCCAGGCGCTCGGCGGCATTCCCGAATACTTCAGACACACCAGCTTTCGCGTCATCGACGAGCGGCGCTGGAACGCCAAGGGCGAGCTGATCACCCTGTCCGAGGCGACGGTGAAGCTGGAGGTGGGCGGCCGCTCGACGATGACCGTGGCCGAGGGCAACGGGCCGGTGAACGCGCTCGACGCGGCGCTGCGCAAGGCGCTGACGCCGCTCTATCCGCAACTCGCCGACGTGCGCCTGGTGGACTACAAGGTGCGCATCCTCACCCCCGGCGAAGGGACCGGGGCGGTGACGCGGGTGATGATCGAATCCGCCGACGGCGAGGGCGCGCACTGGTCCACGGTCGGGGTGTCCACCAACGTCATCGACGCCTCGTATGGCGCCTTGCGCGACAGCATCGTCTACAAGCTGTACCGGGACGGCGCCACCGTCGCCGGCGCCGGCGCCGACGCCGACGCCTGAAGCCATGGCCGGAACGGACGCCTCCCGGCTCGTGCCCGCCGGGGCGGCGGCAGGCGCCGCGCCCGCCGTGGTCCTGGTCGATCCCCAGCTCGGCGAGAACATCGGCATGGCGGCGCGCGCCATGCACAACTGCGGGCTCGCCGACCTGCGCCTGGTCAGGCCGCGCGACGGCTGGCCCAACGACAGTGCGGTCGCCGCGGCCTCGGGCGCCGATTGCGTGCTCGAAAAGGCCCGCCTGTTCGACACCACCGAGGACGCCATCAAGGACCTGCAGCGCGTCTATGCGGCCACGGCGCGCTCCCGGGACATGACCAAGACGACGCTGGCCCCCCGCCGCGCGGCGGCCGAGATGCGGGCGTTCGCGGCAACGGGCGGACGCTCGGGCGTGCTCTTCGGGCCCGAGGCCAAGGGGCTCACCAACGACGACGTGGCCCTGGCCGACGCCGTGCTCACGGTGCCGCTGAATCCCGGATTCAGCTCGCTCAACCTGGCCCACGCCGTGCTGGTCGTGGGGTACGAATGGCTGCACGCCGCCGCCGACGCGCCGCCGCCCGGCCTGAGCGCGCCGAAATCCACGCGGCCCGCCACCAAGGAGGAGCTGATCGGCCTGTTCGAGCACCTGGAAGGGGAACTGGACGCCTGCGGCTTCCTGCGCGTCGCCGGCAAGCGGCCCTACATGGTGCGCAACCTGCGCAACATCTTCCAGCGCGCCGGCCTCACCGACCAGGAGGTGCGCACGCTCCGCGGCGTGATCGCGGCGCTGACCGGGGGACGCAAGGGATCGGGCGGGTAATACCAAGGGAAGACTATCCAACATCCCTCGTGTCCGGGTGATCAAAGAATTTGTCTCCGTGGGTCTGTGCGCTCGGCGGGAAACCCCCCGCGGCCCTCCGCGTTCCCGGCGTTTCGAATCCCAACGCGGAGGACGCAAAGGGACGCAGAGGAGAATAGAGGGGCGCAGGGAAAAAATTTCTGACCACGAAGGCAGCAAGACGCAACGGACACCAAGTGCGGGGATCAATTTTGACTCCGGCGGGTTTCTTGCGCCTTGGCGTCTTCTGTAACAGGGCGGTCAGAATCTCTCCGAGAGCCAGATGGCGAGCCTGGAGCCGGCCTTGATCACGGCGGTGAGGGCCTCGTAGCCGGGCGCCCGCTCGGCGCCGCGGGCGAGGCCGGTGTCCCGGTGCTCGATCTCGTCCAGGCGGAACGCGGCGACGGTTTCCCTCAGGTCCGCCTCGTCGTCGTCGAGCCGTTCGATCTGCCCGGCATAGTGCTCGTCGATGACCTCTTCGACGGCGACGGTGCAGGCCATGGCGGCGCGCTCGCCGAGCAGCGCCGTCCCCGCCCCGAGGGCGAAGCCGGCCACGTGCCACAGCGGCATCAACACCGTCGGCCGCACCCGGCGGCGGACGATCATCGCGTTGAAGGCGTCCAGGTGCTGTTGTTCCTGGTCGGCCATGCGGCGGATCACCGGCGCCGACGCGGACCTGCCGAGCACCCGCAACTGGCCTTGGTAAATGCGCATGGCGCCGTACTCGCCGGCCTGATCGACCCGGATCATCCGGTGGACCGACCGCTCCCCGGTCGGATCGCCGGGCAGGCGCCCCCTGCGTTTGCCGCGCGCGGCCCTGGTCATGACGCCTTCATCAGCCGCCGCGCCCCGGCCAGGGAGAACGCGGCCAGGGCCAGCGAGGCCATCAGGTTGTATCCGGCGAACGAGATGCCGAACAGGGTCCAGTCCACCTGGTCGCAGGGCTTGGGCGGCTTGGCCGCGAGCTGGGCAGTCAACGCCTCGACCGTCATCTCCGCCGGCAGGGCGCCGGCGCACGCCGCCGTGCCGGTCCACCAGTGCTGCTCGACGCCCACGTGATAGACGGCGACCCCGGCGCCGGCCAGGAACACGGCGCCGCACAGCGCCACGGAAGCCGTCCGGACGCCGCTCCGGGGCGGCAGGCCGAGGGCCAGGATGGCGAGGATCCCCGCGGCCGCGTACGGCACCCGCTGATAGAGGCACAGGATACAGGGCTCGAGCCCGAAGACGACCTCGGCGATGTAGGCGACGGCCAGGGCGCCGACGCTGGCGGCCAGGATGGCCATCGGTATGAGGCGCGCCCAGTCGACGCCCCTGCTTGGTGCGGTCATGGCTCCGGTATACCGCATAAGCCGCCCCCCGGGCTACAGGACGAACCGGACGAGGGCGAACCCGACGAACAGGAGGACCACGAACAGCGCCGTCAGCCAGCCCAGGTACTTCTCGATGAAGGCGCGGATGGGCTCGCCGAAGTACCACAGCAGGGCCGCCACCAGGAAGAACCGGGCGCCCCGCGAGATCGCCGAGGCGAAAACGAAGACCCAGGGGTCGAGGACCGTCACGCCCGAGGCGATGGTGAAGATCTTGTAGGGGATGGGGCTGAACCCGGCGACAAAGACGATCCACGCCCCCCATTCGTTGTAGCGCGCCTGGAACTGGGCGAACTGGTTGCCGAGGCCGTAGAAATCGACGATGGGGCGGCCCACCGCCTCGAACAGGAAGTACCCGATGCCGTAGCCGGCGAGCCCGCCAAGCACCGAGGCCACGGTGCACACCAGCGCGATCCGCCAGGCGCTGCCGCGCGCCGCCAGCACCATGGGGATGAGCAAAACGTCCGGCGGAATGGGAAAGACCGAGCTCTCGGCGAAGGAGACGGCGGCCAGCACCCACAAGGCATGGCGGTGGGCCGACAGCGCCATGGTCCGGTCGTAAAGTTTTCTCAGCACCGCGTTCCCTGCCCCCGGTGGGGATACGCGGCGGTGGTTTAGCAGGCGCGGCGCGGGCCGGCAAATCGGGCGTGTCCGGGGCGGGCGGTCGGGCGGGTCGGGGACGGCAAATCGGGGGTGTCCGGGCCGGCGGCGAACGTGTTGACCGGCCCCCGGCCAAGTCTATGATGGGCCGCGCTTCCCCAGCCCCTGTGGCGGAATTGGTAGACGCGGCAGACTCAAAGGCTAATGCGTATGAGGTTGCTTAGGTTGCGGGCGTGGCGGAAATGGTAGACGCGCGGGACTCAAAATCCCGTTCCTTCACTGGAGTGTGAGTTCGAGTCTCACCGCCCGCACCATTTTCAAGTGAATTGGTATGGTCAAAGTTCCAAAATTTTCACTTTATGGCCAAAATGACCCTCAAATTGAGGAGGCTATCCAACCTCGTCTTCCTTTCAGGAAATGGGATGATTTAGAGACTGGAGAAAAGAAAATTGCTCTTAAATATATTATAAATAAAGGATGGCTAGACGACTATTCAAAAGAAATTTTGGAAACAATTGACTATTTGAATAGTGTTTTTTTAAGACAATGTCCTGGTAGACAACTACACGATATTAAACCCGAATACGATAGTCGTTATGGCACGGACAACGAATCTGAACGAAGGGGAGCTGCATTCAGTGACTTCCAAAACATTTTCATTAACGAGAATTCGGAAGCGTTGGTTTTGCGGATGCTTTCCCGGTTTGCAGAACGTTATATTGACCCCATGGAATTAAAGTGGGCAGAAAACGCGAACGATGAGAAAATAAGGGAAAAACATATCAGTGAAGCATTTAAAAAATTTGATCGCCTAGCAAAATGTTTAAACCATGTTTTTGAACAGTTTTCTTTAAACGTACATATCACACGCCACGGTCTAATTCCAAAGCAGGATGAAAAAATAACAGATGATATCTACGAACCAACGTTGAAACTCCTTGCCGATCCCAAGTGGAAAACTGTCAGCGATAATTTGACTCAGATGTTTGCGGATTATAGAGACGAAAACTATCCGGAAGTCATCACCAAAGCTCACAGTGCAGTTCAAAGATTTTTACAAATTCTCGTTGGGGAGGAAGGCAAGAGTGGAAAAGGGGAAATTGGAAAATTATTTAGAAAGGCAAAAAAAGAAGGCGTCATCTCCGTTGACCGTTTTACTGAGCCCATAATTAATGTGTTCCAAGGCTTCCTTGCTTCGGAACGCGCTACCAAGAGCACAGCCAAACCAACGCTAAAAGGCACGACTCCGTCGGATGCGTTACTCGTAATGAACGTGGTAATGGTCTTAATGCAGCACTGCTTACAGAACACAAAATAAACACTCCTGATTTTAGGTGTTTTGTTACACGGTTCGTTCCACAGTCCAAACTTTGACGGCGTAAAACCCATATAAACCTGCGGATTTTAGGGTTCACCCGCTGCATTAAACGCACTCAAAATCTGTTTCCCGCAACGGAGTGGGAGTTCGACTCTCCCCGGGGGCACCAACTGGTCCGTTTAGGTAGACATTGGCGATGGCTGATCCCAGAGAAAGGATAAAGTCCGAACTGAGGGCGTTGTATAAGGAAGGTAGCGAGATACTCGTTGCCGAAATCAAACGCCACGCGGATCAAAAGGATGACGGCTCGAAGCGGCGGAAAGGTACCAAAGCTAACGATGAACCACGCGATATCAGGTTCTCTTACCAAAGTTGGTACACGAAATGTCTGCCAGTTATGCGAGAATTGGCGCCTGATCGCTACGAGGAGTTTCAAACAAGATATTACATCGTAAAACGTAAAAACATCACGGCTGATACTTATACAGTTCGAGATTACTTATTGGGATTGCGAGTGAAAAATGCGTTGCAGGAGGAGATATTCGACTCATTTGCAGCATTCGTAAACAATTTTTCGGATCAGCTAGCAATACTGGGATCGGTATTAGATCGCTTGGATACTGTATTGTCAGATATCAGGGGAGTCCTACAGGCCGAGTTATTCGATTCGGAGCTTGACGCTGCGGAGCATTTGCTCAAGAACGGCCACTTTAGAGCTGCTGGCACCGTAGGCGGTGTTACACTCGAGGCCCATCTCGACGAGGTATCCCGTTCGCATGTGCTCAAGGTGAACAAGAAGAATCCCGGGATTTCGGACTTCAACGACACACTCAAGAAGGGAGGAGTCATAGACGTACCGGTTTGGCGTAGAATTCAAGGTTTGGCCGACATCCGAAATCTCTGCACGCATAAGAAAAAGCGTGATCCGACTAAGGAAGAAGTTATTGATCTGATTGATGGTGTAAAGAGGATCATCAAATCCGTCTTTTGATGCTGTGACACAGCCAGCGCCTTACGTTCCAATTTTTAGTGCAGTCTGGGTCCGCGGGTTCCTATAACGTATTGATTTGTATTGAATTTTTTCGTTTCCAAAGACTCAAAATCTGTTTCCGGCAACGGAGTGGGAGTTCGAGTCTCCCCGGGGGCACCACCCTACGCCTCCGGCTTCGGGTGGCAAGCCACGTGAAGGCGGTCAGGTGTAGGAGTGTCCGCCGTAGCTCGAAGAGCGAAGGCGGACGTGCCAGCCGTACCTGTCGTCATCGGCCCTGGGATTGCCCGGCCTGAAGATGTATTGTGGTCTTGGTTCGGTCCGGTGCGGACGGTCGCGGATTCGGTGAGCATGAAGTACCATGAAGTACAAAGTGGTCCTCAAACAAACCGACGAGGGTTATAGCGTCAACTGCCCGGGTTTACCTGGATGCTGGTCCCAGGGTGCGACCGAGGCCGAGGCAATCGGCAACATCCGTGATGCCATAACGGAATACAAGGCCGCCGTTGCACAAACACTTGTCGGCGAAGATGTTCGGGAAGTCGACGTGGCCGATTAGCGATGCCCAAGATCCCGGGCGTCAACCACCGCCGGGCCATTCGTGCCCTTGATAAGGGCCGGCTTTCGGGTGGCTGGTGAAGGCCGCAAGCATGTGGTGATGTCCGACGGGAACCGGTTTCTTACCATCCCACGCAGCAATCCCATCGACGCCTATACCATGGGCGGGATCGTGACCGACGCGGGCCGCGGCGTCGAGGAGTTCAAGAAGCTGCTCTAAGCGCCCCTGTGGCGGAACCGGTGGACGCGGCAGACTCAAAGGGCTGATGCGTAAAGGATTGCGGGCGTGGCGGAACCGGTAGACGCGGCAGACTCAAAATCTGTTGTCCGCAAGGACGTGGGAGTTCGAGTCTCCCCGGGGGCACCAATCTTTTCGAGGACTTGGCCGCGGCGGATTGCACCCGCCACTTAAGCCGCGTCACGCACCTCGATCACCAAACGCTTGCCGAGGGCCGCCAGGGCCGCCTCGAGCCGGTCGAGGCGGGATCGATGCATCAGGTCGAGCAGGCGCCTCACGTCCTTCGGATCGCAGCCGAGGCGCCGGGCCAACGCGACCTGGGTCACGCCCTGGTCCCGCATCGCCTGGTAGATCGCCAGTTTCGCCGCGGCCATCGGCGGCAGGGTGACGGCGCGCTGCCCCTTGCGCGGCCGGGCCGGGCGCGGAAGGTCACGCCGTTGGTCCACGTAAATCGCCAGCGCGGTCTCCAGCGCATCCGGCGCGCGCGCCAGCGCCGACGCCTCGTCGTTGCCGGCGGTATGGGCCTCGGGGACGTCGGGGAACGTTGCCACCACCGTCCCGTTGCTGGCGCGTTTCAGGACCACCCGGTAATGCATCATGCCCCCTGTACCTCAGATCACGTTCCGCCAGTCGATGCCAAGCTGCTTGCAGATACGGCGAAGAAACTCCGGTGCCAAGTCGGTGTCTCCATGCACCGGTACCACCGTCGCGCGACCCCGATAGGTCACGCGCACGTGCCCGCCTTTGCCCCGTTTGGTGTCGATTTCGACGCCCGCCCTGCGCAGCTTGCGGATGAACTGGCGTCCTTTCATATCACGATCATAGGGCACTTATGCCCTGCGTTCAATGGAAAAAAGGGCAAAAATGCCCTCACGGCCCGGCGCCCGCCCCTACCAGTACAGGATCAGCTTGCCGTCCTCGACCTCGTAGCCGTCCAGGCGCTTGAGGAAGCTCATGCCGAGCAGGGAGACGAACAAGGGGGCTTCGTTGACCCAGGCCTCCACGTCGCGCAGGACGAGCTGGCCGATGCGCAGCCGCCTGAGGGTCACCGGCGCCGCGCGGACGACGCCGCCCGCGGTGTTGAACTGCCGGGTGAAGTGACGGGCGCGCAGGTCGAACCCGATGCGGGCGGCGTCCTCGGGCGTCAGCACCACCTCGGTGGCGCCGGTGTCGACCATGAAGCGGATGTCCGCCCCGTCCACGTCCGCCTCGACCACAAAATGCCCCCCGGCGGAGGCGCGGATGGTCAGGGCGCGGCTGGCCGGCCGGGAGGCTTTCCGGGAGGCTTTCGCCGGTTGCTTCGCGGTCCGCCGTTCCTCGGATTCCCGGGGTGCTTGCGGGCCGAACAGGACGTCCCGGTAGGTGTAGGCGGCGAAACCGATCCCGGCGACGATCGACCACAACGCGACCTGGCGCACCACCCAACCGAGGACGCTGACGACGAACGCCGGCCGTCCCGGTGCCGTTTGCTCCCACCGCTTACTCATGCCGCACACCCTTCGTCGGCCACGGACCCGGGCCTTTCGCGGCGCCGTCCCGCCGCCCGCGGCGGGATTTCGCGCCGGGGAATGTTGTCCCGGCGTCCGTGGTAGTTACGGCCATCGCGCCCATTAACCCTAATACCGTTCCCCGGCCCGTAGACCCGGAAGTCGCCGGCCCCCACGCCCGGCCACGGTAGCCGGAATTTCCTTAACAGGCGCTTTACGCGCCGTCCCACAACGCCTTTCGCCTTCCGCGGCCCCCGCGGACGGCGCTCCGGCCGCCCCGTGCCGGGGGCGCCCCGCGGTTCACGGCCGGAAATTTAAACAATAAAAAAAGTATAAACTTTTACATAAATCGTTTTTTTATTAGTGTGTTGATAATTGATCCTATGCACATTATAATACATGCAACGCACGGAAAGTAAAACCTCATAAAGGCTCATGTCATGAAACCGCTCGCTTGGCGAAGTACCGGCGCGGAGACCCCTAATGACAGCGCCCCTCGCATGTCCCTCTACGACTTCATGAAGTCGCGGATGGACGACGTGATCTATACACGGCCGATCCAGGACGATAACGGTTCGGCGTATGCGGTCTATGCCGCGGATGGGACTTTTCTGGACCTGTTCGACACCCTGGGTGAGGTGATCATCGCCGCCCACGACCAGGACATGGTCGTGGAGACCGTGCACTGAGAAACTCCGGAGCGTCCCCCCGACACATTGCCGACCGGGTGAGCGTCCGCCGTTGGTCCGCCCCGTGCACGACTCCCTGGGGAAGCGGCTTCGCCGGCGCGCTCACCGGGCCGCGGGCGGCGAAAAGGGCCGCCAGCCCGTGCCTTCGTGGCCGAAGCGGAAGGCCTGGGGGTGGAGGATCTCGGCCATGATCTCCAGGGAATCCGCGAGCCTGGGGCCGGGCCGGTTGAAGTAATCGCTGCCGTTGGTGATATAGACG
>JACZWD010000155.1 GCA_022572335.1 Pseudomonadota bacterium | reverse complement strand
CGGCGGCATGTCCAACAGCGGCTCCGTTGGTGGCCTCGGTGGCGGCAAAGGCGGCGGCCTGACCAACAGCGGCTCCGTTGGCGGCCTCGGCGGCGGCAACGGCGGCGGCCTGTCCAACAGCGGCTCCGTTGGCGGCCTCGGCGGCGGCCTGTCCAACAGCGGCCCTGCCAACAACGCCGCCGGTGGCCTGGGCGCCGGCCTTGGAAACAGCGCCCTCGCCGGTGGGTTCGATGGTGATCTAGGGAATATCGGGAAAACGAAGGGGAAAGGGAAAACAAAGAAAATCAAGAAAGCAAAGAAAATCAAGAAAGCAAAGAAAATAAAAGGGTAGCCGCCAGACAGACAGCGAGAGGCGTCCTTACGGGTGTTCCGTGCCCGCACCCTTCCGCTGCCCATCAAAGGCAAGACGCCTTAACCCCGGAACCCCAATGTTTCGTTCCCTCGCGATCGATGGCACCGGCATGACGGTGCGAAGTGATCAGAAAAGGAGATAGTGATGAAGATCGATATCCTGAAGACGCTCCGCACGGACGAATCGGGTGCCGCGGCCATCGAGTATGGCTTGATCGCCGCCCTGGTGTCCGTTGCTGCGATTGGCGCGTTGACCGCCGTGGGTGGATCGCTGAACACGATGTTCACGGCGGTCTCCACCTCGCTGAAAACCGCGGTCGGAGGGTAAGCCCGTCCGCGCACGTCACTTCTGCATTCTTCCCTTGGACGGGAATGTCCAACCTTCGGGCCGATTTTCTCCGGGAGGCGGTCAAAAGACGGTTTCCCAGGCCCGAAAAGGAAGGTACGGAACCTGATACCGGGAGCAAATAAGCCCCGAGACGACACCGTAGCCCCAACCCCAAAACCCCGAGGCCCCAATGCTCCGCCATCTTCCCGCCCGGCCAAATGGGCGGCCGTAATCCCTTTTTAATCCTTTCCCCCCACTTTGCCTTCCGTAAAGAATTTCACACATGGTTCCAGAAGGGAATCGATGGGTCTGTTTACCGAAGTTCGCGCGCGGGCGCGCCATGTCGTGGGCCCGGTCCTTGGCATCTGCGCGGTCGCCTATTTCGCCTACCATGCCATCCACGGGGACCGGGGCCTGATCGCGTGGTGGGATCTCAATCAAAAGGTGGAAAACGCCCGCGGCGTCCTGGCCGGGATCGAGGCGCGCCGCGGGGCGCTCGCGCACCGGGTCGAACTGCTCAGTCCGGGCAGCCTGGATCCCGACATGCTGGAGGAACGGGCCCGGCTCATGCTCAACTACGGCTTTCCCGACGACACGGTGATCCTCACCGATGAGCCGCCGGGGCCGTGACGGCGGCCGAACGGCCACCCCCGGACCCCGTTCTTGCGGTGCCAAGGGCCGCCGGCCCCAGTGTCCTGTCCCAGAGATTCGTACGCTATACGACGGTCTTGCGAGGTTTCCGGCGAGGAGCGCGGCGCGCCGTGATGCTGGAGCATCACAAGCGGCGCGCGACGACGCCGGGGGCCGCGGGGGCGTCCCCCGCATAGCGTAGCCGGGGGGACACCCCCCTTGTCCCCCCGGGGGCCTCGCAAGACCGCCCTTCGGGTCGCGTTTCCCGCTTCCTCGGGGCGTCGGGAACGCTTGACGATGGGTCCCCAT
The DNA here is from genome assembly GCA_022572335.1 of Pseudomonadota bacterium. GTDB lineage: Bacteria > Pseudomonadota > Alphaproteobacteria > Rhodospirillales > 2-02-FULL-58-16 > JACZQZ01. The sequence goes on along the minus strand of JACZWD010000155.1, from coordinate 4,851 downwards.
CGCCGGCGCGTCCCCTCCTGCCGAGGACACGGGAAATGCGATCGTATGGTGCACGAATCTCTGGGACAGGACACTAGGTGGGGATCAAAAGGGGCAACGCCCCTTTGGCCTCGTTCGTTCACCATGAAACGACTCATGTTTCCGACGCCTCCGCGATCGGGGACCTTTCGTGCGCCAGGTCCGGCTCCCCGGAGTGGCGCAGGATCTGGCGGCGGGTCGCGTCGCGAAGGTGCAAGGCCAGGGCCCACGTGTCGGCGGCGGGGAATCGGGTTTTTACGGACTCCGGCTCGATGGGTTCGCCGACGGTGACGGTGATCGCGCCCCGGCGCGGGAACCAGGACCCCTCACGCAGGATGGACCGGGTTCCCCGGATGGCTACGGGGACCACCGGAACCCCGGCCTCCGCCGCGGCGACGAACGCCCCCATCTGGAAGGGCATCAGTCCGGGCATGCGGACGAACGTCCCTTCGGGAAAAAACAGAAGGGAGCGGCCGGAACGGGCCACATGCGCCATGCGCCGGGCATCGTCAGCGCCCTTCGCCCTGTCGAAGCGCTCCACGAACTCCGCCTGGAGGCGCCGCAGGAAGACGCGGGTGATCACGCTCCCGGTCAACTCGGCCTTGACCACGAAGCCGAACATGCGGGGCAGGGTTGCGATGAGGACGAATCCGTCCAGATAGCCGGTGTGATTGGAGACGAACACGCACGCCCGGTCCGCGGGCGGCAGGTTCTCCAGCCCCCGCACCGTGAGCGGCGTACCCGATGCCCGCGCCAGGAGGCGCATGGCCCGGCGCGACACGGCCCAGCACCATGAAACCCGCGGCAGCACGGCGACCGACACCCAGAGGATCGGCACCAGCAGGCCGATAAGACCCCAGGCGTAGGCGGCGTACAGCGCCCAGGACACGGCGCGCCCGGTCCGGCGCAGTTGCGGCACCGCCCCGCTCAGGGCCAGGCGCGTGATCTGCCACCACAGGGCCCTCCGCGGTTTGCCGATGAGGCCGCGCTCATACATCTCCCGGCTGGCGGCGCGGCGGATCTTGCCGCTGGAGGTCTTGGGGACGGTGTTGGGCGGCGCCAGCACCACGTCGTCGGGCGCCACGCCGGTCAGGTCCACGGCAAGGGCGTCGACCTGGACCCGCATCGCGTTCACGGCGGCCGGGTCGGTTTTCCGGCTCTCCGCCAGCACCACCAGGCGCTCGCGGCCGGAGTCGGGATCCGTGCTGCCGAATACGGCCACGTTGCCCTTGCGGATGCCGGGAATGTCACCGACGGCTTCCTCCAGCTCGGCCGGATAGACGTTGCGTCCGGCGCGAATGATGATGTCCTTGGTGCGGCCGGTGATGTACACGTCGCCGCCGGCGATATAGGCCAGGTCCCCGGACTCCAGCCAGTCCCCGTGGAACAGGCGGCGGCTCTCGGCGGCGTTGCGGAAATAGCCGCTGGTGGCCGAGGGGCCGCGGAACTGGAGCCCGCCCTCACGGCGCTCGGGAAGTTCGCGGCCGGCGGGGTCGACGATACGGATCTGGTGTCCGGGCAGGGGCTGGCCGCAGGCCGCGAAACGCAACGCCCGGGCGTCCGTCCCGTCGGCGGGGTTGGCCCGGCCGGACCGCATGAAAGGATCACGCTCGATCCTGTCGATCACCGTACCGCGCCCGGGCGGCGGGATGGCGAGACCCACGGAACACTCGGCGAGGCCGTACACGGCCATCAGCGCCTCCGGCCGGAAGCCGTACCGTTGGAAGCGCTCGCAGAACCGCTGCACGGTTTCCGGGCTCACCGGCTCGGCCCCGTTGCTGGCGACGCGCCAGGAGCTCAGGTCCAAGCCCTTGATGTCGTCGTCGCGGATTCTGTTCAGGCACAGCTCGTAGGCGAAATTGGGGGCCGCCGACAGGGTGCCGCGATGGCCGTGCACGGCCCACAGCCACCGCTGGGGCCGGGCGAGGAACATGAGCGGCGACATGATCACCAGGAGGACGGCAAAATACAGGCTTCCCAGCCACGCCCCGATCAGCCCCATGTCGTGATACAGCGGCAGCCAGCTGACGAACACATCGCCGGGTTCGGCCCGCACCGCTTCCCCCATGGCCCGGATGTTGGCCAGCAGGTTGCCGTGGGTCAGCACCACGCCCTTCGGATTGCCGGTGCTGCCCGAGGTGTATTGCACGAAGGCGACGTCCTCGGCTCCCAGCGCCGGCCCGGTGAAGGCGCCGGAGGCGGACGAAAGCTCGTCCGGCGTCACCACGGTGCGCAGGGACTCGACCTGCGCCTTGAGCAGACGCGCGAACCGCGTGGCCTCGGGCACCGTGATCAGGATACCGGCCAGGCAATTGGCGACGATGCCGGCGTGGCGGCGCAGGTGTGCCTCGATCTGGGCCGGGCGCGCCGGCGGGTAGATGGGAACGGGCACGCCGCCGGCAAGCAGGACGCCGAAGAAGCTGAAGAAATAGTCGCGGCCCGTGGGCAGCATGATGACGACGGCCTCTCCGGGTTGCACATCCCGTTGCTGCAGGCCGGCCGCCACGCGTTCCGCCGCCTGCTTGAGGGCGCCATAGGTGATGACCTCTCCCTCGCCATCGTCGCTGTAGAAGCGGATGTGGGGCCGGTCCGGATGGGCCGATGCATGCCAGTTCAGCACCTCGACCAGGGTCCTGGCATCGAGCGGCGCGGCTTCCGCCTTGCCGAGGGTGATTTCGCTGACGTCGGCCAGTACGCGAACGCCGCCCGGCACGCCTGCGCCGAGCACTTCGCGCAGCAGATCGCGCGGCGTTTCCGCGCTGGCGAAGACCTGCTCGCGGAGCGTCACGCCGAAGGCCTGCTCGACGCGCAGAATCAACTCCACCAGGCCCAGGCTGTCGAACCCCAGGTCCCGGGCCAGCCCGCTGTCGAGGGTGACCGGGCCGGCCGCCGTTCGGTGGGGATGAAGCTCGGCCGTCACGTCCCCAACGACCTTCAGCAGCCTGGCCGCCGCCTCGGCCGCATTTGCCGTACTGTTGTCGCGGTCCAACCGGCGCGCCACGTCCTCCGCTCCATGCCTGCAACCGGATAGGATAGCGTACAGCAATTTCTCCGCTACCGCACGGGAAGGGTCCGAGGCGTCTGCCCGCGACCTTTCCCGGCGCCGCGGGCGGCGCAAAAAACAACCAAGAAACAGGCGCTCACGGTAATTACCGCAAAGGCGTTAACTTTATTTCAGTTAAAAAAGTTTTTTCTTTTCCATACAAGGGGTTCGACGCCACTGACGGCTTGAATTGATGGCCCATGCGTATTATTTTGCCGGCGTTCGCCGCCCGAGCGCGGCCGCCTTCCCGAGCCGCCCGAACCCCGGCCCTTCCGTGGCCGGCGCTCGAGGCCTGACGCAACAGGGAGAGGGGACCAATGGCGAAAGCAGCGAAGCGGAAACGGGCCAAACCGGCCGCCAAGGGAACGGCCGGGAAGACGGCGGCCCGGAAACGCCCGGCCCCCCCCACGGCGCCGGGAAAGCCGGGAAAAAAAGACACCGCCAGGGCGACGCGGCGGGCAACCCCCGGCGAAGCCCTCGATCTGTACCGCCGGATGCTGCTCATCCGCCGCTTCGAGGAGAAGGCCGGTCAGCTTTACGGCATGGGCCTGATTTCCGGATTCTGCCACCTCTACATCGGCCAGGAGGCGGTCGTCGTGGGCATGCAGGCGGCGGCCGGCGCCGACGACACCCTGGTCACCAGCTACCGCGACCACGGCCACATGCTGGCCTGCGGCATGGACCCCAAGGGGGTGATGGCGGAGCTGACGGGCCGGCGCGGCGGCTACTCGAAGGGCAAGGGCGGCTCCATGCACATGTTCAGCCGGGAAGCCAATTTCTTCGGCGGCCACGGCATCGTCGCCGCCCAGGTTCCCATCGGCACCGGACTGGCGCTGGGGCACAAGTACAACGGGGACGGGGGCGTCTGCCGCACCTATTTCGGCGACGGCGCCGTCAACCAGGGACAGGTCTACGAGTCCTTCAACATGGCTGCCCTGTGGAAGCTGCCGGTGATTTACGTCATCGAGAACAACCGCTACGGCATGGGCACGTCGGTGGAGCGCGCCTCGGCCAACACCGAGCTGTACCGCCGCGGCCGCGCCTACGACATCCCCGGCTTTCAGGTCAACGGCATGGACGTGCTGGAGGTGCGGGCCGCCGGTGAAAAGGCCGCCGCCCACTGCCGGTCGGGCAAGGGTCCGATCATCCTGGAACTGGAGACCTACCGCTACCGCGGCCATTCCATGTCGGACCCGGCCAAGTACCGGTCGAAAGAGGAAGTGAGCAAGGTGCGCAAGGAAAGCGACCCCATCGACAACCTGCGCGGGTTCCTGCTCGATGACGGGATCGCCGACGAAGAGGCGCTCAAGGAAATCGACCGCGGGGTCAAGGCCCGGGTCACGGAAGCGGCCGAGTTCGCCCAACAGAGCCCGGAGCCCGATGCGTCGGAGCTCTACACCGACGTTCTGGCGGACGCGTAAAAGGCGCGGTCGGTTCGAGCGCAGGGAGGTGCCATGCCAGTTCAAGTCCTGATGCCGGCGCTGTCGCCCACCATGACCGAGGGCACCCTGGCCAAATGGCTGAAGAAGGAAGGGGACACCGTGGACAGCGGCGATGTCCTCGCCGAGATCGAGACCGACAAGGCGACCATGGAGCTGGAAGCCGTCGACGAGGGCGTGCTGGGCCGGATCTTGGTCCCGGAAGGCACCGAAGGGGTTGCCGTCAACACCCCCGTCGCGGTGATCCTGGCCGAGGGCGAGGACGCCTCGGCGATCGACGAGATGGACCAGGCCGCCCCGTCGCCGGCCCCGCCCGAGGCCCCGGTGCCGGCCGCCCCCGCGCCCGAGGCC
>JACZWD010000154.1 GCA_022572335.1 Pseudomonadota bacterium | reverse complement strand
AGTTGTTGAGCGAGGAAATCCCGGCGCGCATGCAGGCGCGCGCGGCGGAGGACCTGAAGCGCCTCGTCTGCGACGGCCTGAAAAAGGCCGGGCTGGCGTTCGACCGCGCCGAAGCCTACGTCACGCCGCGGCGTTTGGCCCTGGTCGTCGATGGGTTGCCGGACAAGCAGCCCGACGTTCGCGAGGAGAAACGCGGTCCCCGCGTGGACGCGCCCGAGAAGGCCATCCAGGGGTTCCTGAAATCCGTCGGCCTGACCCTGGATCAGGTGGAGAAACGGGAAACGCCGAAGGGGGAGTTTTACTTCGCCGTCATCGAGAAGAAGGGAGAGCCCACGGCGCACGTGCTGCCGGAGTTATTCAATGACGTGTTTTCGGGCTTTCCGTGGCCCAAATCCATGCGCTGGGGTGCCAACACCCAACGCTGGGTCAGGCCATTGCACGGTATCCTGTGCGTGTTCGGCGGCAACGTCGTGGGTATCAGTTTCGGCGACCAGCCCGCGAGTAATATGACTTCGGGCCATCTTTTGCTGGCACCCGGCCCGGTCAAGAACGTTCACGGTTTCGCCGACTACAAGGCGAAGCTCGCGAAAGCCAAGGTCATGCTTGATGGGACCGAGCGGCGAGCCGTCATTCAGCGCGAGGCGGAAAAGCTGGCCAGGAAGGCCAAACTGACCCTCAAGCCCGACGACGCGCTCTTGGACGAGAACGCCGGGCTGGTGGAATGGCCGGTGGTGCTGATGGGGCGCATCGACGCGGCCTTCATGGACCTGCCGGCGGAGGTGCTGACCACCTCCATGCGCCATCACCAGAAGTATTTCGCCCTGCTCGACAAGGACGGCGATCTCGCGCCGCGCTTTATCTTCGTCGCCAACACCGAAACCCGGGACAAGGGCAAGGCCATCGTCGCCGGCAACGAACGGGTGCTGCGGGCGCGCCTGGCGGACGCCAAGTTCTTCTGGGACCAGGATAGAAAACGAACACTGGAAAGCCGCGTGCCCGACCTCGCGGGGCGCATCTTCCACGCCAGGCTCGGCTCCATGGCGGAGAAGGCGGAGCGCATCGCCGGGCTGGCGCGCGGGCTGGCCGGCTACGCCGACGCCGACCCCGCCCTGGCCGGGCGCGCGGCGCGGCTGTGCAAGGCCGATCTGTCGACCGCGATGGTGGGCGAGTTCCCCGAGCTCCAGGGCACCATGGGCCGCTATTACGGGCTGAACGACGGGGAAAAGGCCGCCGTGGCCGACGCCATCGCCGGGCATTACGCGCCCGTCGGCCCCAACGATTCCTGCCCGACGGTGCCGGTCGGCGTCGCCGTGGCCCTGGCCGACAAGATCGATTCACTCGTAGGCTTCTTCGCCATCGACGAAAGGCCGACCGGCTCCAAGGACCCCTTTGCGCTAAGGCGTTCGGCGCTGGGGGTCATCCGGCTGATCATCGAAAACGGGCTGCGCCTGCCCTTGCTCGACGTTTTCGACGAGGCGCTTTCCGCGACGATAGAGTCCATAGGCGAGACTATAGCCGCCATTGCCAGGAAGACCGGTGTGGCGGTCATCCCGCAGGATGTCCTGTATACGAGCAAGGCCAGCGGGCACAGCGTCGTCTCGGAGAACCTCCTCGACTTCTTCGCCGACCGCCTGACGGTGCACCTGCGGGAGAAGGGCGTGCGCCACGACCTGATCTCCGCGGTGTTCGCCGTGGACGGCGAGGACGACCTGGTGCGGTTGCTCGCCCGGGTCGAGGCCCTGGGCGCGTTCCTGAAGAACGACGACGGCGAGAACCTGCTGGTGGCCTACAAGCGCGCCGCCAACATCGTGCGCATCGAGGAAAAGAGGGACGGCAAGACCTACGCCAGCGATTTTAAACCGGACTTGCTTGTCGCCGATGAAGAAAGAAACCTCGCTGCCTACCTTGACGACGCGACCAGCGGTGCCAGGGAAGCGCTCGCGCAAGAGGACTTCATCGGCGCCATGTCGTCCATCGCCCGGCTGCGCCGGCCGGTGGATGATTTCTTCGACCACGTAACCGTCAACTGCGAGGAGGCGAAACTGAGGGAAAACCGGCTGCGGCTTCTGAGCCGCATCGACGCCACCCTCGACCAGGTCGCCGACTTCTCCAGGATCGAGGGCGGCGAGCGGTGACCAAGTGGACCTATTCCTTTGGCGGCGGCCGCGCCGAGGGCGGCGCCGACATGAAGGCCCTGCTCGGCGGCAAGGGGGCCAATCTGGCCGAGATGAGCAACCTGGGCATCGCCGTGCCGCCCGGATTCACCATCACGACGGAGGCCTGCACCTATTTTTCCGAGCACGGCGACACCTATCCCGACGAGCTCAGGCGCCAGGTCCAGGACGCCCTCGCCGGCATCGAAAACGCCGTCGGCGCCAGGTTCGGCAGCCCCGCGGGGACGCTGCTCCTGTCCGTGCGCTCCGGGGCCCGGGCGTCCATGCCCGGCATGATGGACACGGTGCTCAACCTGGGCCTCAACGACGACACCGTCGACGGCCTGGCCGCCGACAGCGGCGACGAACGCTTCGCCTACGACTGTTACCGCCGCTTCATCCAGATGTACGGCGACGTGGTGCTCGGCGTCGAGCACCACCACTTCGAAGAGCTTCTGGAGAGCCACAAGGAAAGCCACGGCCTGACCCTGGATACGGACCTCTCGGCGGAGGACTGGAAGACCCTGGTCACGGCCTATCATGCCAAGGTCGAGAAACACCTGGGCACACCCTTCCCCCAGGACCCGGAAGAGCAGCTGTGGGGCGCCATCGGCGCCGTCTTCGGAAGCTGGATGAACCCGCGCGCCGTCACCTACCGCAGGCTGCACGGGATCCCTGGCGACTGGGGCACGGCGGTCAACGTCCAGGCCATGGTCTTCGGCAACATGGGCGAGGACTGCGCCACCGGCGTCTGCTTCACCCGCGACCCCTCCACCGGCGAGAACGCCTTGTATGGCGAATACCTGGTCAACGCCCAGGGCGAGGACGTGGTCGCCGGCATCCGCACGCCGCAGCCGATCACCATCGCCGAAAAACGGGCCAATGATTCCGACCTTCCCGCCATGGAGGAGGTCATCCCCGGGCTCTATCACGAGCTCCAGGACATACGGGGCAATCTCGAGGCCCATTATACGGACATGCAGGACCTGGAGTTCACCATCCAGCGCGGCAAGCTGTGGTTGCTTCAGACCCGCACCGGCAAGCGCACCGCCAACGCGGCGCTGAAGATCGCCGTCGACATGGTCGCCGAGGGCCTGATCGACAAGGCCGAAGCGGTGCGCCGCATCGATCCGGCCCGGCTGGACCAGCTCCTGCACCCGACCCTGGACCCCAAGGCGGAGCGCCGGGTCCTGGCCAAGGGGCTGCCGGCCTCGCCGGGCGCCGCCTCGGGCAAGGTGGTGTTCAGCGCCGAGGACGCCGAGGCCTGGGCCGAAAGGGGCGAGGCCGTGTTGCTGGTGCGCGTCGAGACCAGCCCCGAGGACATCGGCGGCATGCATGTCTCTGAAGGGATCCTCACCACCCGCGGCGGCATGACCAGCCACGCCGCCGTGGTCGCCCGGGGCATGGGCACGCCCTGTGTCGCCGGCGCCGGCGACATCCGCGTCGACCACGGCGCCAAGCGCATGACGGCGGGCGGCGCGGTCATCGAGGAAGGCGACGTCATCACCATCGACGGCACCACCGGCGAGGTGATGCTGGGCAAGGTGCCGACCATCCAGCCCGAGCTTACCGGCGACTTCGCCACGCTCATGGAATGGGCGGACGAGGTGCGCACCATGGGCGTGTACGCCAACGCCGAAACGCCGACGGACGCCGAAACCGCCCTTAAGTTCGGCGCCGAGGGGATCGGGCTGTGCCGCACCGAGCACATGTTCTTCCAGCCCGGGCGCATCCTCTACATGCGCCAGATGATCATGTCCAAGAACGAGGCCCGGCGCCGCGAGGCGCTGGAGAAACTGCTGCCCTATCAGCGCCAGGACTTCGTCGACCTGTTCACCATCATGGCCGGGCTGCCGGTCACCATCCGCCTTCTCGATCCGCCCCTGAACGAGTTCCTGCCCACCACCGAAAGGGACATGGCCGAGCTGGCCGAGGCCGCCGGCGTCGACGTCGCCATGGTCAAGGCCCGCGCCGCCCAGTTGCACGAGGGCAACCCGATGCTGGGGCACCGGGGCTGCCGCCTCGGGATCACCCACCCCGAGATCTACGACATGCAGGTGCGCGCCATCTTCGAGGCCGCGGCCGAGGTCGCCAAGGCGGGCCACACCGTGCACCCCGAGGTGATGATCCCGCTGGTCTGCATGAAGAAGGAATTCGACATCGTGAAGGAGGCGGTCGACCGAGTCGCCTCCGACGTGATGGCGGCGGCGGGCGTCAAGCTGGACTACCTGGTGGGCACCATGATCGAGCTGCCGCGGGCGGCCCTGCGCGCCGGCGACATCGCCGAAAACGCCCAGTTCTTCAGCTTCGGCACCAACGACCTGACCCAGACCGCGCTCGGCCTTTCCCGCGACGACGCCGGAAACATCATCGCGCTCTATCACCAGAAGGGTATTTTCACCGAGGATCCCTTCATCACCCTCGATCAGGAGGGCGTCGGCGAGCTCGTCCGCATCGCGGTCGAGCGCGGCCGGGCGGCGCGGCCGGACCTGAAACTCGGCATCTGCGGCGAACACGCGGGCGACCCGGCCTCCATCCGCTTCTGTCAGTCCGTGGGGCTGGACTATGTCTCGTGCTCGCCCTACCGGGTGCCCATCGCGCGGCTGGCGGCGGCCCAGGCGGCCCTGGACGAAAAGGCGGACACCGGCGACTGAGGCGGAGGGCCGGAACCCTCGCGCCAAGGTTTTTCCGAACCACGGAGATCGCAGAGGGATTCACAGGGAAGGAAAACAGGGAAGGAAAACAGCGCTTTGTTGCGCGATAGGAATCAAGATTTCTGAAATCCCGTATAGGCTCGAATCTCACCGCGTAATATTGCGATCCGGCGATTTCTGAGCATCAGAGAGGCCATTTGGTTTTTTTTAAAGGAGCACCTTTTTTTAAGGGGACACCTTACTTAATTGGCTCAATTAGAGACGATGTTTTTGGGGGCAATTAAGGAAGGTGTTGCCTTAATTCCAGGTGTCCCCTTAATTCCGAAAGCCCGACGATGGCATTAAGAGATTCGCCGGGCACGTTGTGCCTTGCCTCCATTTCTGCTAGGACGAATCTTGCAATGGTGCCGCGTCGGAGAAACCCAGTTCGACATTAGAATACGGGAAATGTTTAGGGTACTGGCCGCAAATTGACCAACAGATGAATACAAATATACTCACCCCCGCTTCGTCACCGAATTCGCCCGGCTCTTCATGAACGCATCATCCGTGGTAATCGACCGACCCTTGCCGGATTGGCCGGTCATTATATTCCTGGGCGGTGTGCATTTGTTCGCATTGTCAGCTTTGCTGCCAGGCACCTTTAGTTGGCCTGCCGTCGCGGTCGCTCTTGTCTTGCACTGGTTGACGGCCGGCGTCGGGGTAACCCTCGGGTACCACCGATTGATCACGCACCGGAGTTTCCGAGCCCCGAAGTGGTTGGAGTATGTCTTGCTTTTTTGCGGCACGCTGGCTTGCCAATCGCCCCTCGAATGGGTGGCCAAACACCGCATGCATCATCGTTTCTCCGACACCGCTGAAGACCCGCATGACATCAACAGGGGCTTCTGGTGGGCGCACGTCGGGTGGATTCTCCACAAACTGCCCTGCGACCGATCCATGGGGCTTTACGTGAAGGACATCGCCCGCGATCCGGTCTATCGCTTTTTCGACCGGACCATGCTGCTCTGGCAACTGGCGCTCGGTATCGTGCTTTTCCTGATCGGGGGCTTGCCGTTCGTGGTTTGGGGCATGTTCGTGCGCTTGGTGGCTGTCTATCATTCAACCTGGTTCGTCAACAGTGCTACCCATTCGTTTGGCTACCGGTCTTACGACGTCGGGGACCGGTCCACGAATTGCTGGTGGGTCGCATTGATCAGTTATGGGGAAGGCTGGCATAACAACCATCATGAGTTCCCCCGATCGGCTCGCCACGGGCTTCGCTGGTGGGAAGTGGATATGACTTGGTGGATGATCCGCGGCCTTCGGGTTTTGGGACTCGCCAGGAACGTCATTCTTCCCCGTTGCCGTTCCGGCTGAGGCGTAGGCGCCGCCGTCTCATAGTGCGATCCGGCGATCGCGGACCGTTGTGTATCCGTGTCGATCCGGTCTCTAATCGCGGGTTCCAAGTCAAGCTCTCGTGGTCTTGCCGTCGCTGCCGGGACCATGGTTCTCTCCGTGGTCGGCATCTGCCGCCACATCATGGCGATGGGGGCAAGGACCCCCGGGGAACGTTGCAGGACGGCGGGGACCATTGCGTTGGGGTCTCCGGCACGCGGGGGGTGGCCGGCGTCCGGCTAGAGCGTTTTCCGATTAGGTAGAATCGGATCCCACATTTTTGGGATTCACAAGACTTGGGAATT
>JACZWD010000153.1 GCA_022572335.1 Pseudomonadota bacterium | reverse complement strand
TTGGCCAGGCGGGGGGCGCGCAGCCTGGCCACGTGTTCCGCACTCTCCTGCCGCGCTTTTTCCTTTTCTTTCAGGGCCTGCTTGTCCTTTTTCTGGATTGCGGCGAACTGTTCCTCGGCCCTCGATTTTCCTGACTTCAACATTTCGGCAATCCTCTGCTTCGGTTCGCGGCGCCACGGGCGGAAATTTTCGTCCCGGAGCGCAGGGGGGAACGCCCGCAGGCTGGTGCGCAAGGTCGGCGACGGCATGGCACAACGCGTGTGTTTATTTAATCGTTCGCCGTATGTATTGCTGTCGAATGAAGGATCGCGTATCGGTCCGCCACCTCCTTCGGTCCGCCAGGCGATCGTCGAAGGTCGCATCGCCGACGGCGAGCGGCGGCCGCCCCCAACGGGAGTTGGAGGCGGTGCCTTGGGTGCCTATTCGATGACGGACAGGTTCTCGGCGGAAGATTTGCCGTTCTGTCCGGGCTGAAGCTCATAGGAGACCTTCTGCCCTTCGCTCAGCGAAGTCAGTCCGGCGCGCTCGACGGCCGAAATGTGGACGAAAGCGTCTTTTGAGCCGTCTTCCGGCTCGATGAATCCGAAACCCTTGGCCGGGTTGAACCACTTTACGGTACCAGTAGCCATAGTTATTTCCTCTAACAGGAGTCTTGATTCCGCGCCTCACACCATGTGACGGCGCGGTCGGTTTAACGCTCGCATTGTCAGGGGATAACTAAGCTAATCGGCGTACCGGTTATCTAGGTAACACATAACAAATGCATCACGTATGCGGCATATGTAGTGGAATTTTCCGAGAAGTCAATGATCCGCGAGGCCGAGCGGGGATAGCGGAAATCCGCCTGACGACGCTGTTCGGGAAACCCCGGGCTTCCGGGCGTCATCCCGGGGTCCGTTTTGCACCGCATTAGGGCCAGCGGCCACGTGTGCCGCATCAACAAAAGCGATTCTAACCAATCGGACGATGCTCTAAACCACCCGCCCGTGGCAGTGCTTGTATTTCTTGCCCGAGCCGCAGGGGCACGGCGCGTTGCGCGGAACCCGGCCCCAGGTGGCGGGGTCGTCCGGGTCCTGGGTCGGGGCGGCCTGGCGATGGCGGATGGGGAAGGCCGGCGGCGGCGGCGCGGGTTCGGAAGCGGGCGCATCGGCCGGCGCGGCCTCGGCGAAGGCGGCCTCCCGGGCAGAGAGCCGGAGGGCCGGGTCCTCCCGGGTTTCGGTCATTTTCTGCTCGGGCTGCTGGAACAACATCTCTTCGACGGGGGCCAGCCGCAACTCGATGTGGCACAATACCAGGGTCACCCGCTCGCGCAGGTGTTCGAGCATGGCCTCGAACAGGACAAAGGCCTCGCGCTTGTATTCGTTCAGGGGATCCCGTTGGGCATAGGCCCTGAGCCCGATGCCCTGGCGCAGGTGATCCAGGGTCAAAAGGTGCTCCTTCCACACCTGGTCCAGGATCTGCAGCAACAGGCTTTTTTCCACGCTGCGCATGATCTCGGGGCCGTAGTTGGCCGCCTTTTCCGCCATCATGCGGTCGGCGCCGTCGGTCAGGCGTTCGCGGATTTCCGCGTCGGCGATGCCTTCCTCCTTGGCCCACTCGGCGACGGGCAGGTCCATGCCGAGGACCCGCAAGGTCTCCTCGTGCAGGGCGCTGGTGTTCCATTGTTCGGGGTAGGCCTTCTCCGGGATACAGCGGGCGACCATGTCGTCGATGACCTGATGGCGCATGTCCGTGACATCGGCGGAGACGTCCTCGGCGGCCATCAGCTCCCGGCGCTGCTCATAGATCACCTTGCGCTGGTCGTTCATGACGTCGTCGTACTTCAGGAGGTTCTTGCGAATCTCGAAGTTGCGCGCCTCCACCTTCTGCTGGGCCTTTTCCAGGGCCTTGTTGACCCACGGGTGGACGATCGCCTCGCCTTCCTCCAGGCCCAGCTTCTGCAACATGCCGTCGATGCGCTCGGAGCCGAATATGCGCATGAGGTCGTCCTCGAGCGAGAGGAAGAACTTGGATGCCCCGGGGTCGCCCTGGCGACCGGAACGGCCGCGCAGCTGATTGTCGATGCGGCGGCTTTCATGGCGTTCGGTGCCGATGATGACGCACCCGCCGGCGGCGATCACCAGGTTCTTTTTGTCCTCCACCTCGCCGCGGATGCGGGCGGTGCCCTTTTCGCGCGCGTCCTCGTCGGCGACATCGCCCAACTCCTGGAGGACGCGCATGTCGAAGTTGCCGCCGAGCTGGATATCGGTGCCGCGCCCGGCCATGTTGGTGGCGATGGTCACCCCTCCCGGCACGCCGGCCTGGGCGATGATGTGGGCCTCCTGTTCGTGATAGCGGGCGTTGAGCACGTTGTGCGGGATCTTTTTCTTCTTCAGAAGAGCCGCCAGGTGCTCCGATTTCTCGATGCTGACGGTGCCGACCAGAACCGGCTGCTGGCGCTCCCGGCAGTCCTCGATCAGGCTGATGATGGCGTCGTTCTTCTCTGCCGCCGTGCGGTAGACCTCGTCGTCCATGTCGTCGCGGACGCAGGGCAGGTTGGTGGCAACCTCCACCACCTCGAGCCCGTAGATTTCCGAGAACTCGCCCGCTTCGGTCATGGCGGTGCCGGTCATGCCGGCGAGCTTGGGGTACAGCCGGAAGTAATTCTGAAACGTGATCGAGGCCAGGGTCTGGTTCTCGTGCTCGATGTGCACGTGCTCCTTGGCCTCCAGGGCCTGGTGCAGGCCCTCGGAGTACCGCCGCCCCTCCATCATGCGTCCGGTGAATTCGTCGATGATGATCACCTTGTCGTCCTTGACGATGTAGTCGGTGTCCCGGGCGAACAGCTTATGCGCCCGCAGCGCCTGGTTGGCGTGGTGGACCAGCGAGACGTTGCCGATGTCGTAGAGGTTGCCGTCGGTGAGCAGGCCGGCCTCGCGCAGGAGTTGCTCGATCATTTCCGTGCCGGCCTCGGTGAACGTCACCGCGCGCACCTTCTCGTCCTTCTCGTAGTCCTCATCGGCAAGCTTGGGGATGAGCTTGTCGATGGAGGCGTACAAGGTAGAGGAATCCTCGGTCGGACCGGAGATGATGAGGGGCGTGCGCGCCTCGTCGACAAGGATGCAGTCCACCTCGTCCACGATGGCGTAGTTGAACGGCCGCTGGACCAGCTCGTCCAGTTGGAACTTCATGTTGTCGCGCAGGTAATCGAACCCCAACTCGTTGTTGGTCCCATAGGTCACGTCGGCGGCATAGGCCCGTTGCCGTTCCTCGTCGTTCAGGCCGTGGACGATGCAGCCGACCTCGAGGCCCAGGTATTTGTAGATCTGGCCCATCCATTCCGCGTCGCGCTGGGCCAGGTAGTCGTTCACCGTGACCACGTGTACGCCCTTTTCCGCCAACGCGTTCAAATACACGGCCAGGGTGGCGACCAGGGTTTTGCCCTCGCCGGTCTTCATTTCGGCGATCATGCCCCGGTGGAGCACGATGCCGCCCATGAGCTGGACGTCGAAATGGCGTTGTCCGAGGGTGCGCTTGGCGGCCTCGCGCACGGTGGCGAAGGCGTCAGCCAGGAGCGAATCCAACTCCTCGCCGTCGTTCAGGCGCTGTCGTAGCCAGGGCGTGCGGGCCCGCAGCTCATCGCCGCTCAAGGCCTCCAGTGCGGATTCCAGGGCGTTGGTGGTGTCGACGTCTTTCTGCAGGCCTTTGAGGTAGCGCTCGTTGGCGGTGCCAAACAATCGCCGGGCGATGGCGCCGATCATGGGAAATCCTCGAGAAAACCGCAAGAACTTGGAGAGTCACGTGCGCGCCCCCGGTTCGGGCAAGAGATAGAGCGCCAATGGCCCTCTGTCAATCGGGGGCGCCTGCGCTTGCAGGGCCACCGGCACACACACCGTCACGGCGACCGGTCCGGGCCGGGGCGAAGGGCGCCCCCGCCCGTGAACGAATGACGAACATGAGGAACCATACGTTCGTATGGTCCCTATGCCAATGGATGCTTTTCCTGCAACCGAAACTATTAGAGAATAAACAACATACAAACACGATTTGCACGATCCGTTGCACGAAGCTTTAACACCGCCGGGCATGGCGTTCCCGGGGCGAGAGATTTCGGATCAGCCGCTTTCGAGGGGACATTTGAGGGGCGTTCGAGGGAGCGTTCGAGGGAGCGTTCGAGGGGACGTACCGTGGCCATATTCCACCCAGGCGTTGGTTTCGCCATCCACCCGGGTCCGGGTTGGATTTTTCGCGCTCGTCTTATATCTCGGCGTGCGGGTGGGCCTGGAACTGGTTATCAGCCCGGGCGAAGTTACGGCTCTGTGGCCCGCGAACCCGATCGCCATCGCCCTGGTTATTCTCGGTCCCCCCCGTATCCGGCCCGCCTACTTCCTGGTCCTGTTCCCCGGCACACTGCTCGCCGCGTTACCCGGCGGCGAATTCCCGGTTCTCATGGTCCTCGGCCCGACCGCCAGCGATGCCGTCGAAATATTCCTGGCAGCGTGGTTGATGCGTCGCGTCGTCGGCACGCCCATCACCTTTACCCGGGTCAGGGACGTACCGGGACCGGTCGTGTTTGGCGCCGGCCTCGGCCGCGCCCTCAGCGGGCTGCGTGGTGCGCGTTTCCGCCGCCGAGGCGGTCTCGGCCCTTGTCCTGGGCCAAGCGATATGCTTTATCCCTGAAATGTTGCGCTATCCCAATTGCGGCGGACCATCGCGGCGCCGGTCCGCTTTGAAAGGCATCCGGCCCATGTTCGGCTCCGTCCGTCGCGCCGCGGCGCTGGCCGTGGTTTTCGCCGTTTTGGTCCCATCCCCGGCGCCGGCGGCCGGGGATGGGGATAAGGACGAAAAGCGCGACGACCCGGTCGTCGCCATCGTCGACGGGGCGCCGATTCAACGCTCGGACGTGGAGGAGGCCCGCGGCCGGCTGCCGGCTCGAATGCGCCAGCTCCCCTTGCAGGCCGTCTTCGACCTGCTCCTCGACAGCCTCATCAACACCAAGCTGGTGGCGGGACAGGCCCGCGAACAGGGCTTGCACGAGGAGGAGAAAATCAAGCGCCAAATGGCGCGCATCGAGGATCAGATCCTGGAGCGGGCCTTCCTGGTGCGCTACATCAAGGAGCGGGTTACCGAAGACGCCCTGCAGGAACGCTACGAGAAACTGGTCGCGGAAACGAAGGACAAGGAGGAAATTTCGGCCCGCCATATCCTCGTGGAAACGGAGGGCCAGGCCAGCGAGATCATCGCCGATCTGAAGAAAGGGGAGGATTTCGCGGAATTGGCCAAGAAACGGTCCACCGGGCCGTCGGCGTCGGCCGGCGGCGACCTGGGCTTCTTCAACGCCGACCAGATGGTGCCGGAGTTCGCCAAGGCCGCGTTTGACCTGGACACGGGCGAGTTCACGGAAACGCCCGTCAAGACCCGGTTCGGCTGGCATGTGATCAAGGTCGAGGACCGCCGCGCCGCCACGCCGCCCGCCGTGGAGGAAGTGTCGGAATCCCTGCGCGCCGAGATCTCGCGCGAGACCGGCGCCGCGTATATCCAGGGCCTGCGCGAGACGGCCGACGTCCAGCGTTTCAACCCCGACGGTTCACCCCTGGCGGACGTCGGGACAGCGCCAGCCCCAAAGTGATGCCATAAAGGCCCCCCGTTCGGCCCGCCATGTTCCCGGACGGGGCCGCGCCGGCGGGTGAGCAAGCGATGACCAAGGTATCCCCTCTCGCGCCCGAGCGCTTCCCCGATCTGCCCATCGTGCGCGGCGTGCGGCTGGCCGCCGGCACCTGCGGCCTGGGGTATAAGGGGCGTAACGATCTGATGCTGGCGGAGCTGGCCCCCGGCACCGCGGTGGCCGGCGTGCTGACCAGGTCGCTGACCGCTTCGGCGCCCGTGGAATGGGTACGCAAGGCGTTGCGCGGCGGATCGGCGCGGGCCCTTGTGGTCAACGCGGGCAACGCCAACGCCTTTACCGGCCGGGCCGGCGCCAAGGCCGTGGAGCGCACGGTCAAGGCCGCCGCCGACCTGTTCCCCTGCCGGCCGGGCACGGTTTTCCTCGCCTCCACCGGGGTCATCGGAGAGCCGATTTCCGGCAAACAGATCGTCGCCGCCCTGCCGGCGCTCAAGGGCGCCCTCAGGGAGAACGCCTGGGAAGAGGCGGCGGCGGCCATCATGACCACCGACACCTACCCCAAGGGGGCCACCCGCACCGCCCTGATCGGCGGCGTCGAGATCACCATCAACGGCATCGCCAAGGGCTCCGGCATGATCGGGCCCGACATGGCGACCATGCTGGCCTTTGTCTTCACCGACGCGGCCATTCCGGCGGACGTGCTGCAGGCCCTGACGCGGCGCGCCGTGGACCGCTCCTTCAACTGCATCACCGTGGACGGGGATACCTCGACCAGCGACACGGTGCTGGTGTTCGCCACCGCGGCGGGGGCCGGCCACCGGCCCGTGGGCTCGGCCGGGGACGGGCACCTGCGCCATTTCCGCCGGCGGCTTGAAGAGGTGATGGTCGATCTCGC
>JACZWD010000152.1 GCA_022572335.1 Pseudomonadota bacterium | reverse complement strand
GCTCCTGATACAGGACGTCCGGGAACAGGCTTTTCAGGTCCGTGTTCCATTCGAACTCGCGCTTGATCTGGCGCAGGAACCCCTTGGCGATGGGCCGGGTGTGCGAAAAAATGCCGACGGTGATCTCCGGGTCGACCAGAATGTCCTGAATGGTGAGCCCGAAGGTGATGATGGTGGATTTGTAGTGCTCGCGCGCCCACAGATCCAAGTGCCCGTCGGGGCTGTTCTGTACTTCCTCGCAGCGGGCGAACAGCCAGTCCCGGTCGACGTCCACCCGGCCCAGGGTTTTGACCAGAAGGTAATAGAGGTCGCCGCGCGCAAGCTGCCGCGCCGCCTCCTTCTTGGCGGCCGGGGTTTTGGCGGCCTTGAAAATCTTCTCGTAGTGGGCGTGGCGCTCAAGCCGGTTTTCGCGCAATGACACGGTCGATCATTTCCTGCACCGCCGGGTCCAGCCTGTAGTCGTGCGGGACGCTGCCGCCGCCCGGGCCGCCCGCCTTCGTCGACGCCAGCCGGGCGTGCACAAAGGGCGCCGCCTGCTGCGCCGCCCACTTTTTTTCGTCCTTGGTGGACTCCGGGTCGCGCAGTATCTGCAGCATGTAGCCGAGCGGCGTCAGGGCGCTTTTGGCGGTTTTCGGCCGACGCCCGACGGCCGCGTTTTTTGGCGTGGCTTTGCTGCGCGTGGTGGATTTGGGAGTGCCCTTCGGCCGTGCCGCCATTGTCGAATCCTTCCTGATGTGGAAATTTCCGGCGACAAAAAAACCCCGCCCGGGTTTCGTCCCCGGCGGGGTGCATCGGAACTTCTCGAAGCATACACAAAATGGATCAAAAGCCGTCCCCTGTCAAGACGGGTTACACGCCCGTGCCGGGGCGCGGATGGTGCCGGCCCGCATATCGGTCGCGCGCGCCTCACACCCCGGCCTCCGCCGCGCCATGTGGGCGTAGCCGTCGAGCGCTTCGCGGAAGGCGCGTCCCAGGACACCGTGGCGCGATTTGAACCGCCGCTCCAGGCGGCGGAACGGCACCCGGTCGATGAGCACCGTCAGCACCAGGTCGACGGCGCTCAGCCTGTCCGTCTCAAGGCCCCTGGTCCCAAGGCGCGCCACGCACGCCCTGCCATACCGGCCGACCCAGGGGAGGTACACCGCGGCGCGCCGTTCCGCCACCCAGGGCGGCAAATTCAACCACGCGTCCATCCTGCCGCGGCCCCCGTCCACGCGGATGGAATCCAGGGGCAGGGTCGCGGGCATCAGACTGCGCACGGTGGCCTCGAAGATGTCGCGGATTTCGTTGGCCGCGGCGGCCTGTGTATCGGTGAGTCTCATGTTGGCCAGGGGATCGCGCTGGCGACGGACGTGAACCTCGGCATAGGGGCTGGGGGCATCGCTGATGGGCAGCAGGGCGGCGTCACCGGTGGGTGCGCGGGCGAGCAGGGCCGCGATCTTCTGGCTTTTCAGCCGCGCCCGCTTCAGCCTCTCCTTCCTCAGCGCCTGGGTTTTGCGGTGCGTCCCCGGCCGGCCGGCCAGCGCCCTCACCTCGTCCCGATAGCTGATCAGCAGCCTCTCGGCGGGACGCCGGTCGCCCCGCGCCAGCGCGGTCCGGGCCACGCACAGAAGGTGTTCGAACTCGCGGCCAAGGCGGACCGTGACCGTGCCTTCCATCGCTCCCGGGTCTGCGTCCATCACCGGCACCGAGCGTACGGCCGTTCGCCCCGTTTCCGCCCCGCACCCGTGCCCCCGTTTCACCGCCGCCGTTCCCGTTGCAGGGGGTCGCGCAGCAGGGTTTCCGTGCTGTCGGAAACGGCCCATGCCAACCCGGTGAACGCCTGGGCGCTGAGCAGGAGGTTGACGGCGACCAAGCCGCCCGGGTGCGTCGCGCGGCTCAGGATACGCGCGCCCCGAAGCGCTTCGCGCAGGGCCTCCAGCCGTCTGAGGTCGTCCGTGGCCATGGTTTTGGTCATCTCTCGGGTTTCAACCCACACAAACGGACAGGGATCGACGCAAGGCATGCACAGCAAATCTTTGGATCCGACTTCTGATCCCTGTCTTCTGACTCCTGTCTTCTGATCCTCATGCCGCCTCCATGCTCGAGCCGGTCAGGCTGCGGCCGTTTGCGCCTGCGGGCAAAGACACGCCTGTGCCGGCATCAACCACGAAAGGCGCCAACGCCCCCTGTTCGCACCGGGCGCGCCTGTCGTTGGCGAAACGGACGACTTGCTGGGGCGTCATGGAGTTCATGAATCCGATGCGGTATGTGCCGGAGCGCTTGCCGCCCGTGACGCGGTAACCGTTGGCGCGAAGCCATCCGATGACGTCTTCCAGGTTCGCACTGACGAACGCCGGGCCTCCGTGGTTGGCGGCGCGGGCCAGGCCGGATTTGGCCTTCAGCGACGGTGCCGTCTTGGAACGCGGCAATTCCAGCTCGGTGGCCTTGCGTTTCACTTCGTAGACATGGTGCCGGGTCTCCCTGGCGATGGCATTGAGCGCCATGTCGGTGGGGTAGTGGGTTATGAGGAAGCCGAGCTCCTCGGCCCCCCACGTCGTGTTTTGGCCGCTGCGCCGTCTCGGGCCAAGCGGTGCGCGAATCTGGGTCACGCGCTCGAGGTGTTGCGAAATCAGGTCCCTCACCCGCCGGCCGCTGATATTGAAATCGGGCGCGATCGTTTTCGGCAACTCGCCCCCGGTGTAACGGCAGAGGATCTGTCCCACCTGGCCGTGGGTGAGCGACGAAGGCCGGGGCGTTGGTTTCGGCGGCTCCACGCCCAGGGTCTTGCACACATCGAGGAAGCGCCATTTGCGGTGGCTGATCAAGTCCCGGACCTGCTTGCGGGTCTTCAGCCCGAAGGCCCGGCGCAATTGCTCCGTGGACTCGCCCAGCGCCCGTCGGCGCAGGAGTTCCTCGTACCGGTGCGCCTCGAGCAGCGGAACCTTCAGGTCGCCGGTCACAGTAGCCCCCACGTGCGCAGAATGCGGGCCACTTCCTCGATCGAATGGGCTTCGGCGTAGCGGGCGCCAAGCCCGCGCACCCTTTCGGAGAACGCGCGCCGGGTCGGTTTCGGCCGGCCCTCGGACCCGAGCTCGATGAAACCCACGCGCCCGCCGGGCAGCACGAAGACGAGGTCGGCGACGCGGGCTTTGACGCCGGGGGCGTTGACGGCGCGGGCTTCCACACCGGCGGGCGGCGCTGCATCGGGGAGGTGGAACCACTCACCATCGGGCTTGGTGTATTCAAGCCATTGGACGACGGTTCTCCGCAGCATTTCCCCGGGGCGGCCGCGCCCGCCGTGCGTACCGGTTCCCGCGCCGGCGGCCGGGTGCTTGGCGCCGGCCTTCATGACAGCGTTGCCCGCACATCGCCTCCGCCACCCTGGCCCTCCGTCCCGTAGGCAGGCATTGAGCATGCGCGCCGGTCGTTCCCCCGGCCGGAACGGGAATCCGGCGGACCCCATGACGGGACAGGAAAAAGTTGCGCCTGGGGCGCCCGGGGCGCCCGGGGCTTCGGGCCCGTGGCCAGGGCGCGCCGCAGGGCGGACCCCGGCCCCCAGTCGAACAGGGAGGCTTCACGTCTGGAAGGCGTGATCTCCCGGACATCACGCCCGGAAGCTCGTATGCGGCGTGCACCGCGGAGATCAGAGACCGCAGAACGGAGAGTAGTGACCGGGTTTTTCTGACCTCTGGTTTCTGACTTCTGGTTTCTGACCCCTGTCTTCTGATTTCTGTTGTCCGTCTTTACCCACAGCACCAGGACCCCCAACAGGACGAGGCCGTACCAAACCGGCCACCAGAAGACGAAGGTCATGACGCCCTCTTCTGGATGCGGTACTCGAAGACTCCGGGGCCTAAGCGTTTCTGGGTCAGAAACCCAAGACCCAGGCCGTATTCGGCGTGCACGCTCCACGGCCGTATGGTGACCTCGACGTTCGTCGGACAGCCCAGGCGCATGGCGAGGTCCGCCGTGCGGCCCATGCGCGGAGACAGTTCGCGGTCCTCGGCCAGGCGGCCCACGTGGTAGACGATGATTTCCCTTGGCCCGGCGTCCCCGAACAGGCGCTCCAACTGCCGCGCCGATATCCACTCATCCCGCGGCCACGCGCGGGTTTGTCTCTCGGGCTCCGTTGCAACGGGTGCGGCGACGTCCATCAGGCCGCCCCCAAGCCCGCGTGCGTCCATTGCCCCATGGCCCGCGAGGTAATCCCCGTGCGCGCACGCCGATAACACGGACCCGCCCGCAAAATTCACTGCCATTTCCAGCTCATCGTCTCCCATGGTCAACGGAATGTAAGTGAAGCTTAATGCGGTGTCAAGCAAATCTTACAATGAACCGGCGCGCGGGCTGTTTTACATAAGTATGGCTATGACCCTTGGCACCCGAATCCGCCAGGCCCGCGAAGGGGCCAGGAAATCGCAGGAGAATATTGCCGACCACTTCGGCATCACCCGCGAGGCCGTGTCCCAGTGGGAGAGCGGTCACACCAGGCCCCGGACCCACCGCCTTGTCGCACTGGCCCGGTTTCTCGGCACGACGCTGGAATGGTTGATGACCGAAAGCGGCGAAATGCCGGTTGCGGACGTCGCCACAGTTTTGCCCATTTCGCACAACAGGATATTCGTCGTCGGCGAGGTACAGGCCGGAGTGTGGCGGGAAGCCATGGAAGAATCCCCCGACGTGCGCCATTACATAGAGACGCCGGAAGATCAGCGGTATCCGGGCGTCCGCCGGTTCGCCCTGCGCGTCAAGGGACCATCCATGGGGGACGTATTCCCCGACGGCAGCATCATCATTTGCGTCAAGCTCATGGACATCGGCCGTCAACCCCTGGACGGGGAGTACGTCATCGTCCAGCGCGTCCGCCGCGACGGACTGACCGAGGCCACGGTCAAACAGTATGTGCTGAAGGATGGCCAGGTCTATCTCTGGCCCCGCTCCCAACACCCCGATTACCAGCAGCCCCTGAAACTGACGCCGGACGGCGAGAACGAGGAGATCCTCATCACCGCCATCGCCATCCGCGTGGACAGGCCCCTTTAAATATCCCGGGCGACACCATCCGCGGTGTGTAAACGCGCGTCTTAGTAAGCAAAACTTGACTTTATAGTAAGAACATCTTATAGTGCCCCGGTCGTCATGGACGGAGGCACCGATGGCCTTTCAAACCAAGGACTTAAGCGTTCTCGCCTACGCCAACGGATTCACGCTTTGGCACTACACCACCGCGGACCCCGCCGTCGCCTTGACCAAGGCGGCGCCCGGATACTTCGACCCGGCGCACGCCATGCTGCGGGCCGGCGACATCATCCTCGCCAACGCCCGCGCCGACGGCCGGCCGAGCGCCGCCATGCTGATGGTGGCGGGTAACGAATCAGACGAAATCGCCATCGCCGAACTGACCGCGCCGGGCCATGCCTGACGCGCTTGCCCGGCTCTACAACCGCTATGACTGCCGCCCGCCGAAGCATTTGCTGGAGGCGGCGCTGACCGGCCGGTCGCAAGTCGAGATCGCCATCGCGACCTTGCGCGGCCAGGCCCGCTGGAATATCGCCAAGGCCCGGGACTGGGAGCACGCCGCCCGTCTCGCCGAAGCGAACGGCCATCCGTTGCGCGCCCGTCTTCAGCGAGGCGATGCCCGGTTCCACCGCGCCATCGCGCGCCGCCAGTACCGCGAGGCGGCCAGCCTCGAGGCCGCCGACGGGCCCGCCGCGGCCGGGAAGAGGGCGGCGTGAGCGCCCACATCCTGGAACGCGCGGCGGCCTGCGTCTGGCAGGCTTCGCGCCGGCTGCTCACGGGCTACCGCCTGACCGGGGCCATCGACCCCTTCGCCTACAGGACCGTGGCCGGGGCCACGGCCTGCGGAACGCCGGCGCTGGAGCGCATGGCCAAGGGCACGCTCAGGCTGGTGCGCGAGGCCGAACTGGAAATGGCGCTCGCCCGGCGGATCAACCGTCTCGCCCGCCTCACCCGGATGGACGAGCCGCAGGCCCTTCTTGGCGTGCGGCGGCGCAGGACCCTGTCGGAAATCCTGCCCGCCCGCCTGTCGCCCGCGGCCCTTTCTTTGCCGAACGACACGTCGCCCGACCTCCCTTCGCCCGCCGAAGCGGGCTTCGCGAAGGCGGGAGGGCTTTGGCCCGCAGGGCGGAGCTTCGGCTCCGCGCAGGCAGGCCGGCGTCCAGGCCCGAAATCGTATGGCGGGCAGGATTTCGGCGGCCTGCCCTCGGACACCGAACCCGACGGAGCCGCGTGATGATCTCCATACCGTCGTGCCCGGCTTGCGCCCGGGCGGCGCACAGCGAAGGGTTTTTCGACGCCGGCGCGACGTTGCTGACCGGCTTCAGGGAGGCAAAGTTCGGCTGATGCCCATCCTCATCGATCCAAGAACCGGATTACCCTTTCCCCGGCGCACGGACAAGGCGCCGCGGAACAGGCAACGGGGCCGGGTGCCGGGGCCGGCGGACGTTGACCAGATCGACGCCCAGGTTTTGCGGGATCCCGGCGTGCACGCCACACCCCCCGACTTCTG
>JACZWD010000151.1 GCA_022572335.1 Pseudomonadota bacterium | reverse complement strand
CCTGGGGAGCTGGGTCGGCATCAAGGACGGGCTGACCCGGTATTCCGCCCTTTACAATGTGCTGGCGGTGTCCGTGAAACGGGTCCCCGTGGTGAAAGAGGCGCTGATCACGCTCGGGGTCGTGGCCAAGGAGCACGCGTACAGAAACATCCTCGCCAAAAACGATATCGGCCGGCTTACGGCGGCGACCGCCGACGAACTGGTCAACCTGCGCGCCCTGCTGCCGGGCACCGTTCCATTCGCCGTCCTCGTCGTGCCCACCCGTTTCGAGATCAAACTGAACGATCCCGTGTATCGCACCCTGCGCCTCGAGATGGTCGCCGCGTTGACAGCGCGCGGTCTCGACGTGATCGATCCGGTCGCGGGTTTCGCCGAGGCCGGCTTCGCGGCCACCCACTTCACCCACGATGGCCATTGGTCGGTGCTCGGCCACGAGATCGCCGGCAAGGCCGCCGCCGGATGGTTGAAGACCCGGCTACCGTTCAACGGATCCCGCCCGGAAGAACCAACCGGATGAAGATCATCGGCGTCGTTCCGGCGCGCATGGCCGCCAGCCGGTTTCCGGGAAAGCCGCTGCACCGCATCGCCGGCCGGCCCTTGCTCGAACACTGCTTCCTGCGCGGCCGCCTGTTCGACCGCTGGGACGGCTATTACCTGGCCACCTGCGACGAGGAAATCCGCGCCTTTGCCGAGGAAAAGGGATTTCCCGTCATCATGACCGCCGACACCCACACCCGGGCCCTGGACCGGGTGGCCGAGGCGGCCGGGAAGTGCGGCCTCGACCTGGCCGCGGACGACGTGGTGGTCTGCGTCCAGGGCGACGAGCCGATGATGCGGCCCGACATGATCGACGCGGTGGTCAAGCCCCTGGAGGAGGACGCCGCCGTGCCCGCCACCGTGCTGGCCATGGAGATCGTCGACGAGGACGTGTTCCGCAACCCGGATATCATAAAGATCGTCCACGACGTGAAGGGCGACGTGCTGTACACCTCGCGCAGCCCCATCCCCTATTGCGAGGCGTTGACGCCGGACGTGGGGGCGCTGCGTATCTACGGCATCTTCGCCTTCCGCTGGCATTTCCTGAAGTGGTTCACCGGCGAACCCGAATCGCCCCTGGAGATCAGGGAGGCCTGCGATTCCAACCGCATCTGCGACAACGGGGGCCGGCAGCGCATCGCGCACTATCCTTATATCCCGTCGTTTTCGGTGGACAGCCCGGCCGACCTGGAAAAGGTGGAGGCCTACATGAAGGACGACCCGTTGTCAGGGACGTATTAGAGAAACAGCCATGACCAAACCCCTTTCCGGAAAACTGGCCCTGGTCACCGGCGCGACGCGCGGCATCGGCCGCGCCATCGCCGAAAGGCTGCTTGCCGACGGAGCCCGCGTCATCGCCACCGGCACCCGGGCCGACGGAACGGCGCCCGAGGGCGCCGAGTACCGGGCGGTGGACTTCGCCGACGGGGCGGCGACCCAGGCCTTCGCCGACGCGGTGGCGGGTCTGGACGTCGACGTGCTGGTCAACAACGCCGGCATCACGGCCATCAGTCCCTTCGCCGAGGCCGATGCGGACGATTTCGCCCGCATCCAGCAGGTCAATGTGACCGCCCCGTTCCTGTTGTGCCGGGCCGTCGTTCCCAACATGAAGGCCAGGGGCTGGGGCCGCATCGTCAACATCAGCTCGATTTACGGCAAGATCAGCAAAGCGCGGCGCGCCCCCTATTCCACCAGCAAGTTCGCCCTGGACGGGATGACGGCGGCGCTGGCGGCGGAAGTCGCCGAATTCGGCGTCCTCGCCAACTGCGTGGCGCCCGGTTTCATCGATACCGACATGACCCGCAGCGTGCTCGGCGAGGACGCCATCCGCAGGCTCAGCGCCCAGGTGCCGGCCAAGCGCCTGGGCCGGCCCGAGGAGATCGCCGCGTTCGTCGCCTGGCTGGCGGGACCGGAAAACACCTACATCAGCGGACAGAACATCGCCATCGACGGTGGCTTCACCCGTGTCTGAACCACTGACCATCCGCTCCCACGCGGGGACTTACACGGTGTCGTTCGAAGACGACGCGCTGCCGCGCCTCGACTCCGCGGTTCCCGCGAACGCCCACTTCATCATCGACCGGCGGGTGGCCGGGCTGTACGGGGACCGGCTGGTAAACGTGCTCGCCTCGGCGTCGGTGTTGCTGGTGGACGCCGTCGAGGAGAACAAGTCGCTGGACCGCTTTCCCGCCTATGTGGACCACCTGGTGGCCAGGGGGATCCGCCGCGACCACGTGGTGGTCGCCGTCGGCGGCGGCATCACCCAGGACATCGCGTGCTTCCTGGCGGCGACCCTGTTGCGCGGCGTGCCGTGGCATTTCTACCCGACGACCCTTCTCGCCCAGGCCGATTCCTGTATCGGGTCGAAAAGCTCGATCAACTGCGGCGCGGTCAAGAACATCCTCGGCACCTTCACCCCGCCCCGGCGGGTGACCATCGGCGCCGCCTTTCTCGACACCCTGGACCAACGGGACGTGCGCTCGGGCGTCGGCGAAATGCTGAAGGTGCACGCCATCGACGGGCCCGGCTCGTTCGACCGCATCGCCACCGACTACGCACGCCTGTTCGAGGACAAGGCGGTGATGGCGGACGCCATCCGCCGCTCCCTGGAGATCAAGAAGCGCTACATCGAGGACGACGAGTTCGACCGCGGCGTGCGCAACGTCTTCAACTACGGCCACAGCTTCGGCCACGCCATCGAGGCCGCCACGGACTTCGCCATCCCCCACGGAATCGCCGTCACCATCGGCATGGACATGGCCAATGATGCCGCCGTGCGCCTGGGCGTGGGAACGCCGGCCTATTACCGGCGCGCCCATCCGGTGCTCAAGGCCAACTACGCCGGATTCGAGGACCATCCGGTGCCCCTGGAACGGTTCCTCGCCGCCATCGCCAAGGACAAGAAAAACACCGGTTCGGACAGCGTCACCCTGATCCTGCCGGACTCCGACGGCCGGGTGTTCAAGGATACCTACCCCAACGACGACGCTTTCGCCGCCATGTGCGCCGAATACCTGGAAAACGGCCGCACCGGGTGAAGGGCACGAAAAATCCGGTGCCGGTGGCGGTCGCCTCGCGCTCGTTTTCGCGCCACCCGGTGCTGCGCGCCGAACTGCTGGCGCGCTACGACGATGTCACCTTCAACGACAAGGGGGTGATCCTTGCCGGCGACGGGCTGATCGCCTTCCTCGCGGGGCGCGAAAGGGTCATCGTCGGGTTGGAACGCATGGACGACGCCGTTTTCTCCGCCCTGCCCGGGCTCAAGGTGGTGTCCAAATACGGCGTCGGGCTGGATTCCATCGACACCCAGGCCATGGCCCGTCACGGCCTCCGGCTCGGCTGGACCGGCGGCCGCAACAGGCGGTCCGTTTCCGAACTGGTCATATGCTTTGCCATCGCCCTGCTGCGCCACGTGCCCATGGTCCACGCCGAGGTGCGCGCCGGCACCTGGCGCCAACCCGTGGGCCGGCAGCTTTCCGAGAAGACCGTCGGCATCATCGGCTGCGGCCATATCGGCAAGGACCTGGCGCCCTTGTTGCGCGCCTTCGGATGCCGCGTCCTTGCCCACGACATCCTGGACTTCCCGGAATTCTACGCCCGGCACGACGTCGAGCCGGTGGGACTGGAGCCCCTTCTCCGGGCGGCGGACGTGGTCACCCTGCACGTACCCCTGGACGACACCACCCGGGACATGCTGAACGCCGAACGGCTGGCACTGATGAAGCCCGAGGCCATCCTGATCAACGCCGCGCGCGGCGGCCTGGTGGACGAGGGAGCGCTCAAAAGCATGCTGAAAGACGGACGCCTGGCGGGCGCCGCCTTCGATGTCTTCGCCACCGAGCCGCCGGAGGATTCCGAGCTCCTGGACCTGCCCAACTTCCTGGCCACGGCCCATATCGGGGGCAGCGCCGAGGAGGCCATCCTGGCCGTCGGCCGCGCCGCCATCGACGGGCTGGACGACGCCGGCGACCCGTTGACCGTTTCCAAGCCGCAAATGGGGAACCCGTGATCCCGTCCCGGGGCGGGCCGGAAGCGGGCATCCCAGCCCCTTGTTCACGCCGCCCCGCGGCGTGTATCAATGGAGCCGGGGAGGGAACGCCGGCCCCGACACATCCGAAAGCGGAGCGAACGCACCGATGAAAGTGGTCATTCTCTGCGGCGGGCAGGGCACCCGCATCCGCGGTATCGCCGACGATCTGCCGAAGCCGATGATTCCCATCGGCAACCTGCCGATCCTGTGGCACCTGATGACGGGCTTTGCCCGGGCCGGACACCGGGATTTCATTCTGTGCCTGGGCTACAAGGCGCGGGTGATCAAGGAGTTCTTCCTGAACTACGAGGCCCACACCACCGACTTCACCGTTACGCTCGGGCCGGACAAGGCCATCGAATACCACGGCGACCACGACCAGGCCGGTTGGCGGGTGACCCTTGCCGACACCGGGCTGGACGCCATGACCGGGGCGCGGGTCAAGCGGATCGAAAGATACGTGGCCGGTGAAGAGAACTTCATGCTCACCTACGGCGACGGGCTCGGCGACATCGACTTCGACGCCCTGGTCGCCTTTCACCGGGAGCACGGCAAGATCCTGACGGTCACCGGCGTCCGCCCGCCGGGCCGCTTCGGGGAACTGGACGGCGACGCTTCGGGAAAGGTCTTCGAGTTCAACGAGAAGCCCCAGGCCACGGGCGGACGGATCTCGGGCGGGTTTTTCGTCTGCCGCGGCGAGCTGTTCGACTACCTGGACGACCGCGAGGACCTGGTGCTGGAGCAGGAGCCCCTGCGCGGGCTGGTGCGCGACGGACAGATGATGCTCTACCGGCACGACGGCTTCTGGCAGTGCATGGACACCTACCGCGATTTTGCGCTGCTTAACGGCCTGTGGAAGCAGGGCGAGGCCCCCTGGCACAGCACGTGAGCCGGGCCGTGTACGACGTCTTCCGCGAAAAAAGGGTCCTCGTCACCGGCGACACCGGTTTCAAGGGATCGTGGTTGTCCTTGTGGCTGACGGAGCTGGGCGCCGACGTCACCGGGTACGCGCTTCCGGCCGAGGGCGGGCAGCCCCTGTTCGACCTTCTCGGCCTCGAGCGCATGATCCGCCACGTCGACGGCGACGTGCGCGACGCCGACGCCGTGCGAACGGCCTTCGCCGAGGCCCGGCCCGAGATCGTCTTCCACCTGGCGGCGCAGTCCCTCGTGCGCCGCTCCTACGACGAGCCGAAATACACCTTCGACACCAACGTCGGCGGCGCGGTCAACGTCCTGGAGGCGGTCCGCGCCACGCCGTCGGTGCGCACCGTCGTCTGCATCACGTCCGACAAGTGCTACCGCAACAAGGAGTGGGTGTGGGGCTACCGCGAGAACGACGAGTTGGGGGGCCACGATCCCTACAGCGCCTCCAAGGCCGCCGCCGAGATGGTCATCGGCGCCTACATCGCGTCGTATTTCCACGGCGACGGGGCGCCCGGCGTCGCCAGCACCCGCGCCGGCAACGTGATCGGGGGCGGCGACTGGACCCAGGACCGCATCGTGCCCGACTGCATGCGCGCCCTCAAGGACGGCACCGGGATCGTGCTCAGGAATCCGGACGCCACGCGGCCCTGGCAGCACGTGCTCGAGCCGTTGTCGGGCTACCTGCTGCTGGCCGCCCGGTTGCTCGAAGACCCGGGGCGCCATTCGGGCGCCTGGAACTTCGGGCCCCGGCCCGGGTCCGTGCGCACCGTGCGCGAGCTTGCCGAGACCGTGGTCCGCGACTGGGGCGGCGGCGATATCTCCGTCAAACGGGAGCCCGGCGACCGGCACGAGGCGACCCTGCTGCACCTGAGCATCGACAAGGCGCAAACCGGGCTTGGATGGTCGCCCAAATGGGACGCCGAGCGCACCATCGCGGAGACGGTTTCGTGGTACCGGGCGGTGCACGACGGCGAGAGCCCCGTGGACGCGACCCGGCGCCAGATCAAGGCCTTCATGGAGAGCTAGGGAGAGCGAGAATCATCGACGGCGTCCGCATAACGCCCCTGCGCCAGATAGCCGACGAGCGCGGCAAGGTCATGCACATGCTGCGCCGGGACTGGGACGTCTTCGAGGGGTTCGGCGAGATTTACTTTTCCTGCGTCTTCCCCGGCAAGATCAAGGCCTGGCACATCCACAAGCGGATGACCCTGAACTACGCGGTGCCCCTGGGCGGGATCAGGTTCGTCCTCTACGACGACCGTCCCGACAGCCCGACCAGGGGAGAGGTGCAGGAGATGGTCCTCGGGCCCGACAACTACCGCCTGGTCACCGTTCCGCCGATGATCTGGAACGGCTTCAAGGGACTGGGCAGCGAAACCTCCATCGTCGCCAACTGCGCCACCATCCCCCACGACCCCGACGAGATCGTCCGCCGCGACCCCATGGATTCCACCATCCCCTACGACTGGACGGCCGGAAGCGGATGAGCCAAACGGTCCTCGTCACCGGCGGGCTGGGGTATCTGGGCGGCCGCATCCTCGGCCATCTGGAAGCTTCCGGACCCTACAC
>JACZWD010000150.1 GCA_022572335.1 Pseudomonadota bacterium | reverse complement strand
TGCTCCACCTGGCGGCGATGAACGCGCGGGACTGCGCCGCCGATCCCCAACGCGCCCATGTCGTCAATGTGCTCGGCACCGGCAAGCTCCTCGCGGCGGCGGAGAAGGCGGGCGTCCGCCGTTTCGTCTATGTCTCCACCGCCCATGTCTACGGCGCGCCGTTGCGGGGCGAGATCAGCGAAGAGACCGTGCCCCGTCCGGTCCACCCCTACGCCATCACCCACCGCGCCGCCGAGGAGCTGGTGCTGGCCTCGGGCATCGCGGGGCTGGTGCTGCGCCTGTCCAACGCGTTGGGCGCGCCGGCCGACCCGGCGCCGGACTGCTGGATGCTGCTCGGCAACGAGCTCTGCCGCCAGGCGGTGACCGAGGGGGAGATGGTCCTCCGCGGCACCGGCCGGGAGCGCCGGGATTTCATCCCCCTCTCCGACGTGGCGCGCGCCGTGGACCATTTCCTCGGCCTGCCCGCCGAGGCGTGGGGCGACGGAGTGTTCAATGTGGGCAGCGGCCGCAGCCGGTCATCGTACGAGGTGGCCGGCCTGATCGCCGAGAGGTGCCGCAACGTCCTCGGCTTCGCCCCGCCCATCCGCCGGGCGACTCCGCCGGGCGAGGACACCGGCGGCGACCTGCGCTATCGCAACGACAAGCTGTTGGCGACGGGTTTCCGGCTGCGTGGCGACGAGGGCGCCGAAATCGACGCGACGCTCAGACTGTGCCGCGCCGCCTTCGCGGCCAAAGCGACGACCGGGTGATGGCCGGCCCGCGTATCTCGGTGATCATTCCGACCTACAACCAGGCGGGCTTCCTGCGCGAATGCCTGGCGTCCCTGGCCGCCCAGACCATGCCTGAGTGGGAGGCCATCGTCATCGACAACCATTCCGACGACGACACCGTCGGGGTCGTCGAACGCCTGAACGATGCGCGGGTGACGCTGATCCATTTCCGCAACAACGGCACCATCGCCGCCTCCCGCAACCTGGGCGTGGAGAAGGCCCGGGCCGGGTGGATCGCCTTTCTCGATTCCGACGACCGCTGGCGCCCGGCCAAGCTGGAACGCTGCCTGGCCGCCGTGACGCCGGACATCGACGTCCTCGGGCACGGCATGGTCATGGTCCGCGACGGCCGGGAGGTCCGCACCGTGCGCTCCGGTCCGGAGGCGAGGACCCGGTACCGCAGCCTGCTGTTCGACGGCACCTGCATCACGCCGTCCGCCGCCATGGTCCGCAAGGACTGGCTGGACAGGGTCGGTCGTTTTTCAGAGGACGCAGTGTATCATACAGCCGAGGACTACGAGCTGTGGCTGAAGCTGTCCCTCGCGGGGGCGCGGTTTGCCTTCATTCCCGACCCGTTGACGGTATACCGCATGCACGGGGCAAGCGCGTCGGGCTCGGTGGCGACACACCTCGCGGCGGGGTTGAAGATCGTCGGGGACCATTACGCCGCCCTGCCCGACAAAAGCCTCCGCGACAAGATGCGCCACCGCAAGCGCATCGCGTCCCTGCACCACGGCGCGGCGCGCAAATACCTTCCCGCCGGGGATGCGCGCCGGGCGCTCGCCGCCGCCCGCGCCAGCATCGGAACCTATCCGGTTTTCCTGCGCGCCTACGTGACGGCGCTTGCCAGCCTGATCCTCAACATGAAATCCTGACCGGGGGCCCCGCACTCCCTTGCCCGGCGCCAAGAACCCCTTCACATCGACCCGCGACGCCGTCGCCGAGGACACGGCGAACGCCCAGGAGCGCAACCGCCTGTGGTGGGAGCGCATGCCGATGACCTATGCCGACTGGCACGCGGACGACCGCCTGCCCGTGGACGCGGAGGAATTCAAACAGATCGAGACCCGGGTTTTCGCGGCGAGCCCGTTCCTCAGGCAGTGGTTCGATCGCATGGATTTCCAGGGGCAGAAGGTGCTCGACGTGGGCTGCGGCTCGGGCGCGCTGTCGTGCCGGCTGGCGAAGATGGGCGCCCGCGTCACCGCCATCGACATCACCGAGGCCGCGGTCGCCCTGGCCCGGCGCAACGCCCGGGCGCAGGGGCTGGACATGGACATCGTCCGCATGGACGCGGAGGACATGGCCTTGCCGCCGGCCAGCTTCGATTTCGTGTTCTCGTGGGGCGTCCTCCATCACACCGACGATATCGGGGCGGCGTTCAGGGAGGTTTCCCGGGTGCTGCGGCCGGGGAAATCCGGCCTTGTCATGGTCTATCACCGGGCCAGCGCCGTCTATTACCTGAACGGCCTGAAATGGCTGCTGGTCAAGGGAAAGCTGTTCCGCGGCCATACCCTGCGCTCGGTCCAGGACTTCTACACCGACGGCTACTATCACCGCTACCTGCGCCGCCACGAGATCGCCGGGCTGCTCGCCGGGGCCGGGCTGACGGCGCGCCGGATCAGCGTAACCCAGTACCAGAAATCGATCCTGCCGTTCATTCCCGGCTGGCTGGACCGGGCCCTGAAGGCGCGCTTCGGGATGTGCCTGGTGGCCGAGTTCGACAAGCCCGTGGATTAGAAAGTCCATGTGCGGCATCGCCGGCAGCACCCGAAGTACGCCCGAGTTCCTGGCCGAATCGAAGACCCGTCTGCGCCACCGGGGCCCGGACGCCGACGGACAATGGGTGGACAGCGAAGGCGGCCTGGGCTTCGCCCACACCCGGCTCAAGGTGATCGACCTCGGCGACGGCGGCGCCCAGCCCATGGTGTCCGACTGCGGGCGCTATGTGCTGGTCTTCAACGGGGAGATCTACAACTACCGCGCACTGCGGGCCGAGCTGGAAGCGCAGGGGGTCCGTTTCCGCTCCTCCAGCGATACCGAGGTGCTGCTGAATCTTCTGCGGCGCTCGGGCGCCGGGGGGGTCGCCCGGCTGGTCGGCATGTTCGCCTTCGCCCTTTGGGACCGCGAGCGCCGCGAGTTGCTGCTGTGCCGCGACCGTCTGGGCATAAAGCCCCTGGTCTACGCCGGGCTCGATGGCGGCCACCTGGCCTTCGCCTCGGAGATCCATGCCCTGAAGGCGCACCCGGGCGTCGACCTTTCGGTGGACGCCCACGCGCTGTCGGAATTCCTCGCCTGCCTGTACGTTCCGGGGCCGCGCACCATCTACCGGGGCATCCGCAAGCTGCCGCCGGGGCATCTGTTGCGGTGGCGGAATGGAAACGTTTCCCTGGAGAAATACTGGGCGCCGGCGGTCACCGGAGGGCGCGCCCCGACCCTGGACGAGGCGGCCGAGGAACTGCTGCCCCTGGTCCGCCGCGCCGTCGTCGAGCGCATGGTCGCCGACGTGCCGCTGGGATGTTTCCTGTCCGGCGGTATCGACAGCTCGGTCATCGCCGCCCTCATGGCCGAGGAGGCGAAGGCCCGCGGCGCGGCCCCGGTGCGCACCTTCACCATGACCTTCAAGGAGGCGGCCTACGACGAGCGCGCGGCGGCCCGCATGGTCGCCGGGCACATCGGCGCCACCCACACGGAGCTTCCGGCGGGCCCCCGCCTCGTCGAGTCGCTGGACGACTACGTCACCGGTTTCGGCGAGCCCTTCGGCAACCCCACGGCGCTCCTGGTCAACGACCTGTCGCGCAAGGCCCGCGAGCACGTGACCGTGGCCCTGGTCGGCGACGGCGGCGACGAGGTGTTCGCCGGCTACCCCCGCTACAAGGGCGGCCTGCTGGCGCAACGCTACCGGCGCCTGCCGGGCTGGCTCAGGCGGCGCGTCATCGAACCGGCGTCGCGCCTGATCCCGGAAAGCAGCGGCGGACGCCACGCCTTGCGCCGGGCCCGGGAGTTCCTGGCCGGAGCGAATTATCCCGACAGCGAAATGTTCGCGTCGTGGGTCGAGTACTTCGATCCCGACGAACGCCGGCAACTGCTCGGCCTGGACGCCGCGCCGGAAAGGCCCATTGCCCGGCTTTACGAGGACTCGCCGTCGCGCCACCCGCTCGACGCCATGCAGCAGACGGACCTGGTGTCCTTCCTGCCGGGCAACCTGCTCGCCTACGGCGACGCCATGAGCATGCGCCATTCCCTGGAATTGCGCCTGCCCCTGATCGACCACCGCCTGGTCGAGGCCGTCGGCACCCTTGCCCCGGGACTGCGTTTCCAGACCGGGATGAAATGCCTGTTGAAGGCGGTGGCGCGCCGCCTCCTGCCCCGCGCCGTCATCGAACGCCCCAAGCGGGGCTTCAACCCGCCCATGGGCGTGTGGCTGCGGACCGTCCTGGCGCCCATGGTCGCCGAGCGCATCACGCCGGCCAGCATGGCGGCGGCGGGACTGGAATGGGCCCCGGTGGCGAGGCTGCTGAAGGCGCAGCGGCGCGGGATGCGCGATCATTCCCTCAAGATCTGGGCGCTGCTGGTGCTCGACGCCTGGCGGCGGGCCGCTTGATACCAAGGGGCGCTGTCCGGGCATCCGGGTAAAGTCTAGTCTGCCGCCATGGAGTCGTTCGCCGCCGCCGGCCTGGTTGTCCTTGTCTTCGCCGCGTCCCTCGCCGGCACGGCGGGGGTGGTCCGTGTATTGCGCCGGCGCGCCATCCTCGATCACCCCACCGAGCGCAGCAGCCACGCGGAGCCGACGCCCAGGGGCGCCGGTCTGGCGGTCGTTCCCGTCCTCATCGCCGCCTGGCTGGTCATCGGTCTCGGCGCGCCGGGCGGCCCCTGGGATATCGTGATCGTTTGCGCATGCGCCCTCGGGCTCGCCGCGCTCTCCTGGCTCGACGACCTCAAGGGCTTGCCGGCGTTCCTGCGCCTTCTCGGCCAGGCGGTGGCGGTCGCCGTGGTCCTCGCCGCGGCGCCGGGAGGCGGGCCGTACTTCGCCGGCCTGCTGCCGCCGGCGCTCGACGTGCTGGCGGCCGGCCTTGTGTGGCTTTGGTTCGTCAATCTGTTCAACTTCATGGACGGGATCGACGGCATCGCCGGCACCGAGACCGCCTGCGTCGGCGCCGGCGTGGCCCTGGCCGCGGCGCTCACCGGCCTGGACGGGGCGCTGGCGTTTTACGGCCTGACCGCGGCGGCGGCGGCGCTCGGGTTCCTGTGGTGGAACTGGCAGCCGGCGAGAATCTTCCTCGGCGACGTGGGCAGCGTGCCCCTGGGCTTTCTTCTCGGTTGGCTGCTGCTGAGCCTGGCCGCCCGGGGAGCGTGGGCCGCCGCCCTGATCCTGCCCCTCTATTACCTGACCGACGCCACCGTGACGCTTTTCCGCCGCGCCTTGCGCGGCGAGCGCGTGTGGCGGGCCCACCGCGAGCACTACTACCAGCGCGCCGTGCAACGGGGGCAAAGCCATGCCGCCGTGGTGCGCGCCGTGCTTGCGGCCAACGTGGTCCTGGCGGCGCTGGCCGCAGTCGCCGCCCTGGGCTGGGACTGGCAGGCGGTGGCGGTCGCCTGCGCCGTGGTCGCGGCGCTGCTGTACTACCTGGAGGCCGTGCCCGCGGCGGGGGCGGAAACCCAGCCACGGCCCGACCGATGACCCGGCGCCGGCGATGAAGATCCTTTTCCTGACGGAGAACTTTCCTCCGGAGACCAACGCGGCGGCGACCCGCGTCTTCGAGCGGGCCTGTTACTGGGTCAAGTGGGGCCACGCCGTGACCGTGATCACGTGCGCCCCCAACTTTCCCCACGGCAGCGTTTTCCCGGGCCACCGGAACCGGTGGTACCGGACCGAGGACATGTCGGGGATCCGGGTGGTGCGGGTCAAGACCTTCATCGCCTCCAACAAGGGAGTCGTGCGCCGTACCCTGGATTTCCTGAGCTTCATGGTCACCGGCTTCGCCGCCGCCCTGTGGCAGGAGAAACCGGACCTGATCGCCGCCACGTCGCCCCAGTTCTTTACCGCCGTGGCCGGGTGGGCGGCGGGCGCGGTGCGCGGCGTGCCCTTCGTTTTCGAGCTGGGCGACCTGTGGCCGGCGTCCATCGCCGCCGTCGGCGCCCTGCGCACGAACCTTCTCCTGCGCCTGATCGAGAGGCTGGAGCTTCATCTGTACCGCAAATCGGCGGCGGTGGTGGCGTTGACCGGGGCGTTCAAGGAAAACCTGGTGGGGCGCGGGATTCCCGCCGGCAAGATCGCGGTGGTCATGAACGGCGTCGACACCTGGCGCTATGGGCCGCGTCCGCGGGACGCCGCCCTCGCCGGCCGATGGAACCTGAACGGGCGTTTCGTCGTCGGCTACATGGGCACCCACGGCATGGCGCACGCGCTCGGCAACGTGCTCGAGGCCGCCGACCGGCTGCGCGGCGAGACCAACCTGCGCTTCCTGCTGGTCGGCGCCGGAGCGGAACGCCACGCATTGATGGAGGAGGCGGAGCGGCGGCGGCTCGACAACGTGGTGTTCATGCCGCCCCAGCCCAAGGAGAACATGCCCGCGGTGTGGAGCCTGTGCGACGTGGCATTGGTGCACCTGAAGGATTCACCCGTGTTCGCCGGCGTCATCCCGTCGAAGATCTTCGAGGCCATGGCCATGGGCCTGCCGGTGCTGCTTGCGGCGCCGGAGGGCGAGGCGAGCCGGATCTTACGCGAAGACGAGGCCGGCCTCAGGGTGCCGGCGGAGGACCCGGACGCCCTTGCCGGGGCCGTCGTGAAACTGATGAAAGAGGAC
>JACZWD010000149.1 GCA_022572335.1 Pseudomonadota bacterium | reverse complement strand
CCCATGGGGGGAGCGGGGGGGGGGCCGGGCCCGGCGGCCCGCGGGGCCGGAGCCAAGCGGCGTGGGCCCGCCACGGGCCGCCCCTGGGAGCGCAAGGCGGCGCGCCGGGCGCGCCGGCGGACGTGGCTGGGTACGGCCGCCCGATGGGCGGCGACCATGGCCGTGTGGGGGATCGTGGGCCTCGGCGCCATGGTCGCGTGGTACGCCTACGACCTGCCCGACGTGGACCGGGCGCTGGCCGCCTCGCGCCGGCCAACGGTGACCATCGTCGCCGCCGACGGCTCGGTCCTGGCCAGGCTCGGCGACCTCTACGCCATGCCGGTGCGCCTCGAAGACCTGCCGCCGGCCCTGCCCCAGGCCGTGCTGGCCACCGAGGACCGGCGCTTCTACAGCCATTTCGGGCTCGACGTGATCGGCCTGGCGCGCGCCGCTTTTGCCAACCTCAGCGCCGGCGCCATCGTCCAGGGCGGCAGCACCATTACCCAGCAGGTGGCCAAGAACCTGTTCCTGACGCCCAGGCGCACCCTCAAACGCAAGATCCAGGAGCTGTTGCTGGCCCTGTGGCTGGAGCACCGGTTCGCCAAGACGCAGATCCTCACGGTCTATCTCAACCGGGTCTATCTGGGCGCCGGCGCCTTCGGCGTCGAGGCGGCGGCGCGCCGGTACTTCGCCAAGTCCGCCCGCCATGTCTCCACCTACGAGGCCGCCATGCTGGCCGGGCTTCTCAAGGCGCCGTCCCGGGACAACCCGTTCGCCGACCCGCGCCGTGCGGCGAAACGCACCGCCCAGGTGCTGGCCAACATGGTCGCCGCCGGCTACCTGTCGCCGGCCCAGGCGCGCGCCGCCAAGGCCCGCAAGGTCCGCCTCGCCGGCTCCGGGAAAGGGCGCATGGGCCGCCACTTCGCCGACTGGGTGGTGGAGCAGGTGGCCAGCTACGTCTCCCCCGGCGACCGCGACATTACCGTGACGACGACCCTGGATGCGCGCCTGCAGCGCCTGGCCGAGGCCCGCGTCGGGACCCTGCTCGGGGGCGCCGGACGGGCGGCCGGCGTTTCCCAGGCGGCCCTGGTGGCGATGGCGCCCGACGGCGCCGTGCGCGCCATGGTCGGGGGGCGCGACTACGGCCTGAGCCAGTTCAACCGCGCCACCCAGGCCCTGCGCCAGCCGGGTTCGGCCTTCAAGCCCTTTGTCTTCCTGGCCGGGCTGGAGGCGGGCCTGGCGCCGGACTCGCGCTTCACCGACGCCCCGGTGGCGGTGGGGAACTGGCGTCCGCGGAACTTCGGCGGCGGCCATCGCGGGCGGGTCACCCTAGGCCAGGCCCTGGCCCAGTCCATCAACACCGTCGCCGTCAAAGTGGCGGAACGGGCGGGCCGGGACCGGGTCATCGACGTGGCGCGGCGCTTAGGGATCACCGCCCGGCTCGAGCCGACGCCCAGCCTGGCCCTCGGCGCCTCCGAGGTCAGCCTGATCGAGCTGACCGCGGCCTATGCGCCGTTCGCCAACGGCGGCATCGGTATCTGGGCCTATGGGATCGAGGCGATTCGCGACGCCGCCGGCCGCCTGCTCTACAAGCGCGCCGGCTCCGGTCCCGGCCGGGTGGTGAAGCCCGCACACGTGGCGGCCATGAACGCCATGCTCTCGGACGCCATTACGTCGGGCACCGGGCGCGCCGCGCGGCTGTCGCGGCCCGTCGCCGGCAAGACCGGCACCAGCCAGAACTTCCGCGACGCCTGGTTCGTCGGATACAGCGCCCATCTGGTCACCGGCGTGTGGATGGGCAACGACGACGGGCGGCCCATGCGCAGGGTCACCGGCGGCGGCCTGCCGGCAAGGCTGTGGAAGGACTTCATGTCCGCCGCCCACGAACGGGTGCCGGCGCGCCCCCTGCCGGGTCTGGAATCGCGCCCGGACCCCGGCCAGGGCTTGCCGCGCAGCCCGGTCTTCGGCCTCGGCGGCGGCGCGGGCTAGGGCAATACGGCCCGTTCGCGCGACCCGTTTATTTCACCATGCGGGCGATGGTGGCGGTGGTGCTGTGGCCCGGTTCCAGGTCGACCAGCAGGACGCGGCCGCCGTAGCCCTGCACCACGTCGGCGCCGACCACCGCCTCCAGCGCGTAGTCGGCGCCCTTGACCAGGACGTCGGGGCGGATCGCCTCGATCAGATCCAGCGGCGTGTCCCCGGAGAAGATCACCACCAGGTCCACCGTGGCCAGCGAGGCCAGAACCGCGGCGCGCGCCGCCTCGGTCTGGATCGGGCGGTCCGCTCCCTTGAGGCGGCGGGCGGATGGGTCGTTGTTCAATCCCACCACCAGCCGGTCGCAGGCCTGCCTGGCCTGGGACAGCAGGGACACGTGGCCGGGGTGCAGCAGGTCGAAGCAGCCGTTGGTGAAGCCCACCTTCAGGTCGCCGCGCCGCCACACATCGATCCGGTCCAGGGCCGGGCCCAGGGCCACCACCTTGGCCTCGGCGCTGGACAGTTCCTGGTGATGCAGCGCGCTGATCACGTCGTCGGCGTAGGCCACGGCCGTGCCCACCTTGCCGACCACGATGCCGGCGGCGACGTTGGCCAGCGCCGCGGCGCTGGGCAGGTCCGCCCCGACGCTCAGCGCGGCGGCCAGGGTCGCCACCACGGTGTCGCCGGCGCCCGAGACATCGAACACCTCGCGGGCCTCGGCCTCCAGATGGGTATCCTCTCCCTCCCCCGTGACCAGGGTCATGCCGTCGCGG
The DNA here is from genome assembly GCA_022572335.1 of Pseudomonadota bacterium. Lineage (GTDB taxonomy): Bacteria > Pseudomonadota > Alphaproteobacteria > Rhodospirillales > 2-02-FULL-58-16 > JACZQZ01. Next base: position 3,865 of record JACZWD010000149.1, on the reverse strand, counting down.
CTGCGGGTGACGAGCACCGCATCGACGCCGCATTCGGCCATCAAGGCGCGGGCCGCGGCGGCGATTTCGTCGTCGCTGCCGACGGGCATGCGGGCGGCCTCGCCGAGCTCGCGGCGGTTCGGCGTGAGAAGGCTGGCGCCGCGGTAGCGCGAATAATCGGTACCCTTGGGATCGACGACGACGGGCTTGCCGGCGCTGCGGGCGGCGGCGATGACCGCCCCCGCCACGTCGGCGCCAAGCACCCCCTTGCCGTAGTCCGACAGCACCACGACGGCGCATTCGGGCAAGGCCTGGGTGACGGCGTCGAGGATTTGACCGGCGACCGCTGTCTCCACCGCCGCCGTGGTCTCGCGGTCGGCCCGCATCATCTGCTGGGTGCCGGCGATGAAGCGGGTCTTGACGGAGGTCTGGCGGGACCCGTCGACGACCAGGGTGGCCTCCACGCCCTCGTGCTCATCCAGCAACGCCCTGATCCGGCCGGCGGGCGGATCGTCGCCGACGACGGCGATGAAGCGGACCCGGCCCCCCAGCGCCGCCAGGTTGCGCACCATGTTGCCGGCGCCGCCCAGCATGGCGGTCTCGCCGGTCACCCGAAGGACGGGGATGGGGGCCTCGGGCGAGATGCGTTCGACCTCGCCATGGACGAAGCGGTCCAGCATGAGATCGCCGAGACACAGGACCCGGGCCCCGCCCAGCGCCTCGACCAGGGACACCAGGGCCGAGCGGCTCGCGTCGCTCGCCTCGCTGGCGCTCGGGCGCGGCGGGTCGGTCATGGCGGCGACAGCTCCGTCTCCAGCGCCCCGCACAGCATGTGGCCGAGGGTGATGTGCATCTCCTGGATGCGGGCGGTGTCGTCGGACGGCACCACCAGAAAGGGATCGGCGAGGCCGCGCATCCGGCCGCCGTCGCGGCCGCCGAGGCCCGCCGCCACGGCGTCCAGCTTGCGCGCCGCCTCCAGCGCCCGGATGACGTTCTCGCTGTTGCCGGAGGTGGAAATTCCGATGACCACGTCGCCGGGGCGGCAAAGGGCCTCGACCTGGCGCGCGAACAGGTCGTCGAAACCGTAGTCGTTGCCGATCGCGGTCAGCATCGAGGTGTCGGTGGTCAGCGCCAGGGCCGCGATGGGGGCGCGGTCCCGCTCGTAGCGCACGGCAAGCTCGGTGGCCAGGTGCTGGGCGTCGGCGGCGCTGCCGCCGTTGCCGAAGAAGACGATCTTGTTGCCGTTTCGCGCCGCCTTCAGGCACACCGCGACCAGCCGCGCGAACGGTTCGCGCAAGGCCTCGCGGGTGGCGCCGAGCACCTGTTCGTGTTCGTCCATCTCCGACGAGAAATAGGCATCGAGATCCATGGCGATTCCTTCGGCGGCGATTCCTTCGGTTTCCGGGGCGCATTTCGCCCCCGGTGCGGGGCGCCGCCCCCCCCGGCTCCCCTTTTTATCATGGGGTGCGGGGCGACGCCCTGAAAAAAATCAGCGCCGGTCCGCCGCGCCCGACAAATCGATCCGCGTTCCCGCGCGCAGGGATTCCAGGACGGCGATGGTGGCGAAGCTGGTTTCCACCACTTCCGCCTCGTCCACGGGCGCCGGTCCGCCGGCGGCCACGGCGCCGACGAAGGCCTTGAGCGCCCCCGAGAAGCCCTTGTCCTGGCGCCGGCGGCTGCCGCGCGAGGCGACGCGGCCGTCCTCGGCCACCACCAGGGTGCGGAAGTCGTCGATGGTGAACACGGCGCCGCCCGCGTAGGCCTCGATCCGTTCCTTGCCGGAAGCCGTGTCGCCGAGGGCCGTGTAGGCCACCGTGGCCAGGCTGCCGTCGGCGAAGCGCAGGGTCAGGGTCACGTCGTCGCTGATACCGCCCGTGGCCTCGCCGGTATCCGCCAGCACCGACGCGATGGGGGCGCCGATGAGGAATCGCGCCAGGTCGACGAAATGGCACACCTCGCCCAGGATCCGTCCCCCGCCCTCGTCCGCGGCGTGGGCCCAGTGATCCGCCGGCAACGGGCCCGCGTTGACCCGGAGAAGCACGAACTTGGGTCCCGCCGTCCCCCGAAGCCGGTCGCGCACGGTGACCGCCAGGGGCGCGAAGCGGCGGTTGAAGCCGACCTGGAAGAAGGCGGCGGAGTCGTTGCGGGCCGCGATCACCCGGTTGATCTGTTCGCGGTCGAGGCCCAGGGGCTTCTCCACCAGCACCGCCTTGCCCGCTTCCAGGGCGCGGGCCGTCAGTTCGGCGTGGCTGTCGTGGCGGGTGGCGATGAGAACGGCATTGATATCGGGGTTTTCCAGGACCGCCGCCGCGTCGGCGCTGGCATGGGCGAAGCCGAAGGTCTGCCGGCTTTTCTCGGCGGACGCGCCGCGCCGGGTGACCACGGTGTGAAGACGGACGCCGGTCAGTTTCTTCAGTTCCGGCAGCAGCACGGTGCGGGCAAAGTTGCCGGCCCCGATGACCCCGAGAACGCACCCGCCGCGGTGTGCCGCCGGCGCCGCAGCCGCAAAGGACGGCCCCGGCGCCCGTGCGCCGGCGGCGTCCGCCGGTTGGCCGCCGTAGGTCAGAACCACGCCCAGGTGGGGCTCGCCGGCGCCGGTGACCATGGCGTAGGCCGCCTCCGCCTCGTCCAGGGGGAAGCGGTGGCTGATCAGCGGCGCCACGTCGAGCCGACGGGCGAGGGCGGGCGACATCAGGCGCACGCACTCGGCCAGGTTCTCCGTTTCCGTCCAGCGCACGAAGCCGGCCGGATACTTCACGCCGCGGCCCTCGAAGTCTTCGTCGTAGCGCCCCGGGCCGTAGGAGCGCGAGACCACCAGGGTCAATTCCTTTCGCATGAATTCCCGGCGCGGAAACGCGGTCCCCGTGGCGCCCACCATGCACACCCGCGCCCGGTCGCGGGCGATGGCCGCGGCGGTGGCCAGGGGTTCGCTGGACTCGGTGGCGGCGGCGATGAGGATGCCGTCGCACCCCACTCCGGCGGTCAGCGCCGAGACCGCGGCCTCGACGCCGCCGTCGGCCAGGTCGAGGGCGGCCTGGGCGCCCATGCGCCGGGCCAGGTCCAGGCGCCCGGGATTGTAGTCCAGGGCCACGGCCCGGGCCCCCGAGAGGGTCAAAAGCTGCACCGCCAGCTGGCCGACCAGACCGACGCCGAGGACCGCGACCACGTCGCCGAGACCGGGGCCCAGTGTGCGCACGGCGTGAAGCGAGATGGCGGCCAGGGTGGCGAAACAGGCTTCCTCGTCGGGCACGTCGTCGGGAATGGGCGCCACCAGGGCGCGCGGCACCACGTTGAGCTCGGCGTGGTTGGCCAGGCCCGCGCCGGCTATGGCGACCCGTTCGCCGACCCGGAAGACCCCCTCCAGCCCGGCGCCCACGGCGGCCACCTCGCCGGCCGCCGAGTAGCCCAGCGGCATGGGCTCGTCGAGCCGCGCCGACACCGCGTCCCAGGTCGCCCTGAGGCCGTCGCGGCGCGCCTTGGCGAGGACCTGCCTGGCCAGATCGGGGCGCGCCTTGGCCTTGCCGGCCAGGCTTTTGCGGGCGAACTCCACCGACATGCGTTCGGTGCCCGCCGAGATCAGCGACGCCCGCGTGCGCACCAGGACGTGGCCCGCCGTCACCTTGGGCGCGGGCACCTCGCGCACCGCCAGCTTGCCCGTGCGGGGGCTCTGGATGACCTGCTTCATGGCGCCCTTTGTACCCTGATTTGCGCCGGGGGTGCAAAGGAAGGTACTAATACCAAGGAGCGCTGATCATGACTCATAGAGATCGCGTAGGCGGCTCGTCGGGCAGGAGGAAAGTTGCAGGCGATGCGGCGCATCGTCAAAACTTTTCGACGCCCTCCGACGGGCCGCCTACGCGACCGGAACGGCGGCTTACCAAGGCTT
>JACZWD010000148.1 GCA_022572335.1 Pseudomonadota bacterium | reverse complement strand
GTTATTGCTCTCGGCGGTCCCCGTTCCGGACCCCGAGGTGGAGGCCAAGCGCGAGCACCGGATCGTCAAGGGGGAAGTTCCAAGTCCGATCAATCCGCCCAGCGGGTGCGTGTTCCATCCCAGGTGCCCACGGGCGGTCGACGGATGCAGCAAGAACGTTCCCGAATTCCGGGAAGTGAAGCCGGGCCACTGGGTGGCCTGCACCGAGGTTTGAACGCCCCCGTTTGAGAAAGGGTGATGCATATGCAAGGGAACTCAAAGGAACGAGAAGTGTTCTGGTTAACAGGGAAGGAGCAAAAGTTATGAAACGTCTGTATTCGAAAATCGCCATTTCCGCGGTGGTGGGGGCCGTCCTCGCCGTCGGCGGATTTGGCGCGGCACAAGCCCAGAAGGTCAAGAGGGGCGGAATCCTCAACTTCGTGGTCGGCTCGAAGATCCCGTCCTATGACGGCCACGTCGAATCGACATTCGGCATGATCCATCCCATCCGGCCCTTCTACAGCCTGCTGATCCGGATCAACCCCGACAACCCGTCTTCGCCGACCGACTTCGTCTGCGACCTGTGCAAAGGCAAGGTCCCGACGGGCACGGACGGTGGCAAGACCTACACCTTCAAGATCCGCACGGGCGTGCAGTTCCACGACGGCACGCCGCTGACGGCGCAGGACATCGTCGCCACCTACAAGAAGATCATTTTCCCGCCGAAGGGAATCGCCAGCAGCCGCAAGGCGTTCTTCAAGATGGTGGACTCGGTGAGCGCGCCGGACAAATTCACCGTCGTCTTCAAGCTGAAGTTCCCGTCGGGGGCCTTCATCCCGGCCGTGGCGACGCCGTTCAACTTTGTCTATTCGAAGAAGGACCTGGATACCCACGGCTACACCTGGCACAAGAAGAACATCAACGGCACCGGCGCCTTCCGCTTCGTGCAGCACCAGCCGGGATCGTTCGTCGAGGGCAAGGCGTACGAGCGCTATCACCACATCGGCAAGCCCTACCTGGACGGCTACAAGGCGATCTCCGCGCCCAAGATGGCGCTCCGGCTCCAGGCCATCCGCGGCGACCGGGCGTCCATCGAGTTCCGCGGCTTCCCGCCGAAGGCCCGCGACGACCTGGTGAAGGCGCTGGGCGACAAGATCACGGTGCAGGAGAGCGACTGGAACTGCGTGCTCCTGTTCACGCCGAACCAGGATCGCAAGCCCTTTGACGACGTCCGCGTGCGCAAGGCGCTCAACCTGGCGGTCGACCGCTGGGGCGGCTCCAAGTACCTGTCGCAGATCGCCATCGTGAAGACGGTGGGCGGGGTGGTGTTCCCCGGTCACCCGCTGGCGGCGACCAAGGCCGAGCTGGTCAAGCTCACGGGCTTCGGCACGGACCTCGAGAAGGCCAGGGTCGAGGCCAGGCGGCTGCTGAAGGAAGCGGGCGTCAAGGAGGGATTTACCTTCGACTTCTCCAACCGCGGCGTCGACCAGCCCTACAAGGTGGTGGGGACCTGGCTCGTCGGCCAGTGGAAGAAAATCGGCCTCGTTGCCAAGCAGCGGGTACAACCGTCGGGGCCCTTCTATAATACGCTTCGCAAGACCGGTGACTTCGACGTGTCGATCGACTTCAACTGCCAGTCCGTGATCAACCCGATTGCCGACGTCACCAAATTCTTGGGCAGCTCCGGCAGCAATTACGGCCATTACGATGACCCGGTGCTCGAGAAAATCTACGACAGGCTGCTGCGTGCCGAAACGGAATCGGACCAGCGCAAGATTATGCGCGAGTACGAGAATCGGGCGATCAACGAGATGGCCCACCTGGGAATTACGCTGTGGTGGTACAAGATCAACCCGCACCGCTCCTATGTGAAGGGTTGGAAGATCGCGCCCAGCCATTACCTGAACCAGTCTCTCGACCAGATCTGGCTGGACAAGTAGCGGCGGCAAAAAAAAATAGAACCGGCTTCCCGCCCGCCGCCTTTCCGGCGGCGGGCGGGACTGCCGGCGCGGCGATCAGGCGATGTATAAATACATAGTCAAGCGCGTGCTGCTGATGATCCCGACCCTGATCGGGGCGGCCGTGCTCGTTTTTTTCATTTTGCGCCTGATTCCCGGCGACGTTTGCGAGCTGCGTCTCGCCGGTTCCGGCTTATACGCCGACCCGGCGGAAATCGAACTGTGCCGGACCAATCTGGGCCTCAACGACCCCATTCCCGTTCAGTTCGCCGATTTCGTCTGGGGGTTCTTCATTCTCGATCTCGGCGATTCCATGTGGACGGGCAAGCCCATCACGTTCGAGATCGGACTCCGTTTCCAGCTGTCGCTGCAAGTCGCGTTCATGGCCACCTTCGTCGCCGTGCTCATATCGATCCCCCTGGGCACGATCTCGGCTATCAAGCAGGATACCTGGATCGATTACGTGGTCCGGATATTCAGCATCGCCGGAATCGCCATACCGTCCTTCTGGCTCGGCATCATGATCATTTTGGGACTGTTGATCCTTACGCAGAAGTTTTTAGGCGAGCCCTGGATGCCGCCCATCGAATACGTGTCGCCCCTCGAGGACCCGCTGGGCAACATGGCCCAGCTGATATGGCCGTCGGTGGCCACCGGATACCGCTATTCGGCGGTCGCCACCCGCATGACCCGTTCGGCGCTCCTGGAAGTGCTGCGCGAGGATTACATCCGCACGGCGCGGGCCAAGGGTTTGCTGGAAAAGGTCATCATCAACCGCCATGCGCTGAAGAACTCGCTCCTGCCGGTGGTTACCGTCATCGGCATCGAGTTTGCGTTTCTCATGGGCGGGCTTGTCGTCACCGAACAGGTGTTCAACCTGAACGGCCTGGGCAAGCTGTTCGTCGAGTCGGTGCTTAACAACGATTATACCATGACCCAGGCGCTGGTTATGATCGTGGTCGCGGTGTTCGTGTTCACCAATTTCGTGGTCGACCTGTTCTATGCCTGGCTCGACCCGCGCATCCGCTACGGCTAATACCAAGAGGAACACTCGATGGCAGTCGTGTCGGAAGTCCCGGTCGAAGCCGGATTGGAGGTACTTGCCCCGGCAAAGCCCTGGCACGCGGTCGCCATCGACCTGACCCGCAGATATCCGTTAGGCACGGGCGGGGCGGTCATCGTGGTGGTCATGATCGTGCTGGCGGTCTTCGCCGATGTGCTGTCGCCCTACGATCCGGAAGAGAACGCCTTCGAGTTCATGTTGACGCCGCCCGGGTACCAATTCTGGATGGGGACGGACCAGTTCGGACGCGACATCCTGACCCGACTCGTGTACGGCGCCCGTACCGCCCTCTTCGTCGGCTTCTCATGCGCCTTCATCGGCGCCTTCACCGGCCTCGTCCTGGGCGTCGCCAGCGCCTATTTCGGCGGCCGCTTCGACCTCATCTTCCAGCGCGTCATGGACGTCTTCATGGCCTTTCCGTTGATCATCATGGCCCTCGCCGTGGTTTCCATCTTCGGCACCGGCACCCAGAACGTGATCATCGCCATCACCATTCCGTTCATCCCGCGCTGCGCCCGCGTGGTCCGTTCCAGCGCCCTCGCCATTCGCGAGATCCCTTACGTGGACGCCGCCCGGGCTTGCGGTTTCAGCGACGCCCGGATCATTCTCCGCCACATGGTGCCCAATGTGATGGCGCCCTTCCTGATCATGATCAGCGCTTTCGTCGGGCAGGCGATCCTGCTCGAGGCGTCGTTGAGCTACCTGGGCCTGGGCGTCCAGGAGCCGACGCCGGCGTGGGGCCTGATGCTCCAGGGCGGCGCCGAGGAATACGCCGAAAGCGCGCCGTGGGTGGCGATCTTTCCGGGCATCGCCATCAGCCTCGCGGTGTTCGGATTCAACCTGTTCGGCGACGCCCTGCGCGACGCCCTCGACCCCAAGCTGCGCGCGCAATAGGGTTTTTTCCGAAAAGGCCCACCGCGTGCATGGCGCCCGCCGGCGAAATCGGGTAGATCGGCGGTGATGGCGCGCATTGTCGTACACTTGGTCGGCGCGGCGCGGCCCAACTTCATGAAGGTGGCGCCGCTCTTTCACGTGCTCGGGCGCGAGGCGTGGTGCCGGCCGGTCCTCATCCACACGGGCCAGCATTACGACGCCAACATGTCGGGCGACCTGTTCCGGGATCTTGGGCTGCCCGAGCCCGAGGTCTACCTTGGCGTGGGCAGCGGCAGCCACGGCGAGCAGACGGCCGCCGTCATGGCCGCCTACGAACGTGTTTGCCTTGAGAAGCGGCCCGACTGGGTGGTCGTCGTCGGCGACGTCAACTCGACCATGGCCGCCGCCCTGGTCGCCGCCAAGCTGTGCATTCCCGTCGCCCATCTGGAAGCCGGCCTGCGCAGCCGCGACCGCACCATGCCCGAAGAGATCAACCGCATCGTCACCGACGCGGTCGCGGACCTTTTGTGGACTCCGTCCGCGGACGCCGACGACAACCTTCGCGCCGAGGGCGTGGACGAAGACCGGATCGAGCGCGTCGGCAACATCATGATCGATTCCTACGAGCTGTTGCGCCCCGAGATCGAACGCCGGGAGACGCGCAAACGGTTCGGCCTGGCGAGCGGCACATACGGGGTCGTCACCCTGCACCGGCCGTCCAACGTCGATGACGAACGGGCGCTCGGCACCCTGGTCGATCAGCTCAGGGGCGTGGCGGAACGCCTGCCCCTGGTCTTTCCGGTCCACCCGCGCACCCGGCAAAGCCTTGACAAGCACGGCCTGATGGAGCGCCTTTCGGCGGGCGACGGCCTGCGGCTGACGCCGCCCATGGGCTACATCGACTTCATGAGCCTGGTGCGCGAAGCCCGGCTGGTGATCACCGATTCCGGCGGCATCCAGGAGGAAACGACCTATCTGGGCATCCCGTGCCTGACGCTCCGCGACACCACCGAGCGCCCGATCACCATCACCCAGGGGACCAACCGGCTGGTCCGCCCGGAGGACCTGCTGGACACCACCGCCCGCGTCATGGCCGGCGACGGGCCGAAATCCCGCTGCCCGGAGCTGTGGGACGGACAGACCGCGGGCCGGGTCGCCGCCAGCCTGAAGTCCCGCATCGGGTAATACCGAACGTCAGGACGACGGGGCCGTATTGACTTTCGGTATCACTCCCCGGCCTTGGGCAGGACGCTTTTGGCGATGCCGGCGTCCAGGGCCTCATAGGCGTGGTAGTCGATGATCTCGTATAACTGTTCCCGGGTCTGCATGCGCCCGACCATCCCCGCGGTGCCGCCTTCGGCCTTGATGTGGGCGTAAAGATCCTCGACGGCGCGGGCGGCGACCCTGAGCGAGGACGCCGGCCAGATGACGATGCGAAAGCCGAAGTCCTGGAACTGCCGCGCCGTGAAGTGGGGGGTGCGGCCGAACTCCGTCATGTTGGCCAGCAGCGGCGCGTCCACGGCGTCGGCGAAGGCGCGGAAGTCGTCTTCGGATTCCAGGGCCTCGGGGAACACGATGTCCGCCCCGGCCTCCAGGTACAGCCGTCCCCTGGCGATGGCGCCCTCCAGGCCGTCGGCGGCCGCGTCCGTGCGCGCGATGATGCGCAAGTGGCTGCGCGCCCGCCGCGCCGCCCGCACCTTGGCCGCCATGTCCTCGGGCGGGATCAGCCGCTTGTCGCTGAGGTGGCCGCACTTCTTGGGCAGCATCTGGTCCTCGATCTGCACGGCGGCGGCGCCGGCCGCCTCCAGCTCGCGCACCGTGCGCATGACGTTGATCACCTCGCCGTAGCCCGTATCGGCGTCCACGATCAGGGGCAGCTCGGTGGCGCGGAAGATGGCGCGGACAAAGAAGCACAGCTCCTCCAACGTCATCACGCCGAGATCCGGCAGGGCCAGGCTGGCGGTCAGCGCGCCGCCGGAAACATAGAGGGCCTGGAACCCCGCCCGCTTGGCGAGGAGGCCGGCAAGCGGGTTGTGGGCGCCCGGCACCTGCAAGATGTCCGGCCTTTCCATCAGCGCCGCCAGCCGCTCGCCGGGCGGGCGCGATTCCCTGCCTTGTCCCTCCAACCAGGTCATGGTCTCAAACTCCTGCGCCTGCCGCCGCCCGTGGCGAACCCTCAATCGGGCGGCACCGCGCCCGTGCGCTCGGTGATCAGGCGGTAATGCTCGGTTCGCCTGTGGGCGGCGAAATTGAACACGGTCTCCTTGATGAAGGCGCAATCGTCCAGATCGCATTCGGCCGTGATCAGCTCGTCGTCCAGGGTTTCGCACCGGGCCACGATCTCGCCGGTGGGCGCGATGATGACGCTGCCGCCCAACATGGAATGGCCGTCCTCGGTGCCGGCCTTGGCCACGCCGACCACCCAGGTACCGTTCTGGTACGCCCCGGCCTGCATGGACAGGTGACTGTGGAACAGGCGCAGGCTTTCGGGCTCGTCGGAGAGGGCGTTCTCCGCCGGGGTGTTGTAGCCGAGGAGGACCATCTCGACGCCCTGCAACCCCATGACGCGGTAGGTCTCGGGCCAGCGCCGGTCGTTGCAGATGCACATGCCGAAGACGCCGCCCAGGGCACGCCACACCGGAAAGCCCAGATCGCCGACCTCGAAATAGCGTTTTTCCAGGTGCTGGAATTTCCTCGCGGGGTCGTATTCGGCGTGCCCGGGAAGGTGCACCTTGCGGTACTTGCCGACGATCGTCCCCGTCTTGTCGACCAGGATCGCGCTGTTGTAGC
>JACZWD010000147.1 GCA_022572335.1 Pseudomonadota bacterium | reverse complement strand
TCGAGAAGGGCGTCGCCAGCAAATCCTTCCTGCTGGCCCTGCAACGCCAGGCCGCCGACATGGCGGGCGAGATCGGGGACCACCGGGCACGGATCGCGCGGGCCAAGAACAGCATCACGGAGGTCAAGCTCCAGCTTACCATCCCCAAGACCGAGAGCCGCAACGAGGTCGCCAAGGCGTTGCAGGATGTCCAGGGGAAAATCGCCGACCTCAAGGAGAAAATCTACGCCGCCGAGGATGTGATGGGGCGCACCAGCGTGAGGGCGCCCCAGTCCGGCACCGTGGTCGACCTTCAGGTGCACACCGCCGGCGGCGTCGTGCAGCCGGGGGAGACGCTGCTCGACATCGTCCCCGACGAGGACCGGTTGATCATCGACGTGCGCGTCGACCCCCAGGACATCGACACGGTCTACGAGGGCATGCCCGCCAGGGTACGGCTCACCGCGTTCAACGCGCGCACCACGCCGCTGCTGGAGGGGTCGGTGACGTCGGTGTCGGCGGACCGCATGACCGATCCGGTGACCGGTCAATCGTACTTCACGGCCCGCGTCGTGCCGGTGGCCGGGACGCAGGATTTCGATGTCTCGACCCTGAAGCCGGGCATGCAGGCCGAGGTCTACCTGGTGACGGCGGAACGCACGGTGTTGGACTACCTCCTGGAGCCGCTCGCGCGCAGCTTCGCCCGCGCCGGGCGCGAGCAGTAGACGGGCGCGCCAGGGCCCTTGACGGGCCGCGGGGCCGTAGCGATATTAAGGGACGACGCCGGCGGTGCCTGACCATGGCCGCCGACGGGGCGCCTTCGTCAGGGCCCTTACGAAAGCGGTGCTCGCTCGATTACAGAGGAGAACGCTCCCATGTCTCGGTTTGCCGGCTTCGACAATCCCCTGTTGCTGGGTTTTGAACACTTCGAGCGGATTCTCGACAACGTCGCCAAGACGTCGGGCGAGGGATACCCGCCCTACAACATCGAGCAGATCGGCGACAACGGCCTGCGCATCACCCTGGCCGTGGCGGGGTTTTTCGTGGACGACCTGAACGTCTCGGTGGAGGACAACCAACTGGTCATCCGCGGCCGCAACAGCGAGGACGAAACCGGCCGGGTGTTCCTGCACCGGGGCATCGCCGCGCGCCAGTTCCAGCGCAGTTTCGTGGTCGCCGAGGGGATCGAGATCACCGGCGCGGTGCTCGATAACGGTCTTCTGCACATCGACCTGGAGCGCAGGACCCTGGAACCCGAGGTGCGCACCATCAAGATCGAATACGCCCCGCCCGGGGGCGAAAGCGGACCCCGCGGTGCGAAGACCATCGACGTCGAGACCAAAAAGTAACGGCGCGGGGGTCGCGGGGGCGTCCCCCGCATTTTTAATGCCCGGGGGGACACCCCCCGGTGGCCCCCCCCGGGGGTCGCGGGGGTGTCCCCCGCATTTTTAATGCCCGGGGGGACACCCCCCGGTGGCCCCCCGGGGGGGCGTCCGCTCAGGCGGCGCGGTTTTCCATGGATTCGGTGAGAAGGGCGAAGAGCGCCTCCGCGTCGTCGGTTCCGCGGAGTTTCTCGCAGACGCTGCCGTCGCGCAGCAACCGGGAAACCCGCGCCAGGGCCTTGAGGTGATCGGCACCGGCGGATTCCGGAGCCAGCAGCAAAAAGATCAAATCCACCGGCTGTTCGTCGATGGACTGGAAATCGACCGAGTGCTCGAGGCGCGCGAACAGGCCGTAAAGGCGGTCCAGGTTGGCCATCTTGCCGTGCGGAATGGCGATGCCGTTGCCGACGCCGGTGGTACCCAGGCGCTCGCGTTCCATAAGGACGTCGAAGATGGCCCGCTCGTGCAGCCCGGTGATATCGGCCGCCCGCCGGGCGAGGTCCTGCAGGGCCTGTTTCTTGCTGGAGGCGCGCAAATTCGGGATAACGGACTGGGCACTGATGAGTTCGTTGATTTCCATGACCGTTTCTCAGCCCTTACACCTGTTTGGAATCTCTCGGATCGATCCACCCGACATTGCCGTCGTCACGCCGGTAGACCACGTTGAGGCCGCCGTGGCCCCGGTTGCGGAACATCATCACCGGCACGTCGGCCAGGTCCATGCGCATGACCGCTTCGCCCACGGTCAGCGTGGCGATCTCGTGCGCCATCTCGGCGATGATCGCGGGCTGGGCATCCTCGGGCACTTCTTCGTCGTCGCTTTCCACGGCGATGATGTATTGCTGGGCCGCCAAGGTCTCCTCGGGGCCACGCACCTTGTGGTGGTTGCAGAGCCGCCGCTTGTAGCGCCGCAGCCGCTTGGCGATGTGTCCCAGCGCTCCGTCGAAGGCGGCGTACGCTTCATCGGCCGCGCCCCCGCTCTGCATGACCATGCCGCGGCCCGCGTGCACCGAGATGTCGACGCGGAACATGCGGCCTTCGCGTGAGATGACCACCGTTCCGTCGACGGCCCGGTTGAAATATTTCGCGACGGTGTTTTGTAGCTGATCCTCGACATAGCCCCTGAGGGCGACGCCGACGTCCAGGTGCTTTCCTTTGACCGATATTTCCATAAGAAAGCCGACTTGGCCGATAAAGCCTCACAGCTGTCCGGAGAGGCACGTTTCCTGCCGATCAGCACCGGAAACGGCGCACTCATCACACCGTCAAATCCGCGGCGGTGGCGTGCGAAGGCCGGAAGTTAGTGGCCACTCCCACCAGAGTCAATAGGCGCCGAACACGGATTTAACCCAATGACCAATCCCTTACAGCGATGCCTTGGCGCGGCGGCGTTGCACGGACGACGGTATGCGCATGGCTTCCCGGTATTTGGCCACGGTACGCCGGGCGATGCCGATTTCCTCCGTGCCGAGGAGGGCGACGATCTTGTCGTCGGACAACGGCTGGCGCGGGGATTCGGCGTCGATCAGGGCCTTGATGCGGTGGCGAACCGACACCGAGGAATGGGCCTCGCCGCCGGCGGAACTGCTGATCGCCGGGGTGAAGAAATACTTGAGTTCGTAAATGCCCCTGGGCGTGGCCATGTACTTGTTCGAGGTCACGCGGCTGACCGTGCTTTCGTGCATTTCGATGGCCTCGGCGATGTCCCGCAGCACCAAAGGACGCAGGTACTGCACGCCTTTGGCAAAAAAACCGTCCTGTTGACGCACGATCTCTGTGGCCACCTTGAGGATGGTGGTCGCCCGCTGATGAAGGGATTTCACCAGCCAGTTGGCCGACTGGAGGCAGCCGCTGATGTACTGCTTGTCCTCTCTGGAGCAGGCGGCGCGGCGGATTTGCGTGTAATAGCGATTGTTGACCAGGACCCTGGGCAGGGTGTCGCTGTTGAGTTCGATGATCCAGCCGCCGCCGCGCCGGGAGCGCATGAAGACGTCGGGCGTGATCGGCTCGGCCGCGACCTGGTCAAACTCCAGCGCCGGCTTCGGGTTCAACGCCCGAATCTCCGCCATCATGTCGGCCATGTCGTCCGCGTCCACGCCGCACACCGCCATCAACGCGTCGAGGTCCCGCTTGGCCACCAGGTCCAGGTTGTCGAGCAGGGTCTGCATGGCCGGGTCCAGGCGGTCCCGGTCGCGTAGCTGGAGGGCCAGGCATTCGGCCAGGGAGCGGGCGAAGATTCCGGCCGGGTCGAATTGCTGGAGCTTGGCCAGGGCCGCCTCCACCCGCTCGACGCCGCAGTCGAGCAGGGCGGCCACCGGAGCAAGATCGCCGACGAGGTACCCGGATTCGTCGACCATGTCGATCAGGTGCACGCCGATCAGCCGGTCCACCGGGTCGTTCAGCATCAAGGACAGTTGGCTGGTCAGGTGCTGGCGCAGGGACACCTTGTCCGAGAGCGTCTGCTCCAGGCTGGGACCGGCGGTGTCGAAGCCGCTCCCGCCTCCGGACCCCCAGTCGGCAAAGGCCGTGGGCTGGGGGCCGCCCCCGACGGCGTCAAAGGGACTGTCGGCGTTCCACAGGTTGTCGTAATCCACGTCCAGGTCGGCGTTGTCGGGAAAGCTCGGGTCGGCGTCGGCCGCGAAGTCGATGGGCTCGAGGGGATCGGTTTCGTCGTCGACGCCGTCGTCCTGGCTTGCCTCGGGCGCCGCCTCCGATTGCGCCCCGTCGAGGCCGTCGCCGCCTTCGTCGTCCGGTTCCAGAAGTGGGTTCTCGGCCAGCTCCTGTTCCACGTAGGTGGCCAGTTCCAGGTTGGAGAACTGCAGCAGCTTGATCGCCTGCTGAAGCTGCGGCGTCATGACGAGGGCTTGGCCCTGCCTCAGTTCAAGCCGGGGGATCAACGCCATCTCGGGTTCCGTCCCGTACCCGCCAAGCCAAGGCGCCGCCGGCGCCCGGCATCGACCCATGGAGGCCGTTCGGGACTCCTTTCGCTGACGCCGTTTCGGAGGAGACCAAACGCCGGTCTCGGCCGCCTGTTAAAGCCTGAAACGATCACCCAGGTAAACACGCCTGACATCCTCGTTGCCGACGATCTCCGATGGCGCGCCTTCCATCAACATCGTGCCTTCGTGGATAATGTAGGCACGATCAATGACATCCAGCGTCTCTCTGACGTTATGATCGGTGATCAACACCCCGATTCCGCGGTCCTTGAGATGGACGACCAGGTCGCGGATGTCGCGGACGGCGATGGGGTCGATACCCGCGAAGGGCTCGTCCAGCAGGATGAAATGGGGATTGGAGGCGAGCGCCCTGGCGATCTCCACCCGGCGGCGTTCGCCGCCGGAGAGGGCCAGCGCCGGGGTGCGGCGCAAGTGGGTAATGGAGAATTCCGCCAGCAGCGCCTCCAGAATCGCCTCCCGCCGGTCGCGCGATTTCTCCACCACCTCGAGCACGGCGCGGATGTTGTTCTCCACGGACAGGCCGCGGAAGATGGACGCTTCCTGGGGAAGGTATCCGATGCCCAGCCGCGCCCGGCGATACATGGGCAGTTCGGTGATATCTTCGCCGTCCAGGTGTATGGTCCCGTAGTCGGGCGGCAGAAGCCCCATGATAATGTAGAAACACGTTGTCTTACCGGCGCCGTTCGGCCCCAAGAGACCCACGACCTCGCCGCGCTGGATGGACAGGCTGACGCCGCGCACCACGGGGCGCTTCTTGAAGCTTTTGCCCATGGATTTGGCGACAAGCCCGTGGTTGAAGGCCACCAGGCGCGGGCCGGTGCTGGTGTCGTCCGCGCCTTCGCGCCCATCCCCGGGTGGATTCGAATGGTTCTGCTGTGTCTTCATGAGGCCAGCTTGGACCCTACGCACCCAGAGGTTTACTTTTTCTTTACGGGCTGGATTATGCCCCGCACCGGTTCGCCGCCGGAACCCGGTCGACCGCAGCCGAACACCTTGCTGATCCCCGTATTCAGGTTAATTTCCGCACGGCAACCGCGGAGCTGATTTCTTCCGCGGATGATCTTAACCGATCCGGTGAGCGTGGCGATACCGCTTTGCACGTTGTAGACCGCCCGGTCGGCCCTGGCGTCGTCCTTGGCGGTCTTGATGCGGACGTTGTCGAAGGCTTCGACGCGGTAGATGGCGGATTTGCCGTTCTTGTCCTCGCGGAAATAGGCCGCCAGCACGTCGGCGCGCAACCGTTTGTCACCGCGCACCGCGGAGGCGTTGCCCCGGGCCACCACCATCTGTTTTTTCTCCCAGTATTCCAGTTGCCTTTCGGCGGTGATCTCATCCTCCTCGGTGACCAGCCGGACGCGTCCGCCGCTGAGCACGAGGATGCCGTTGTCGACGTCGTAAATCCCTTTTTCGCCGTAGGCCTTTTCGCCGGGCGAGGAAATCCGCACATTGCCGTCGGCGTGAAGGCGCCAGATGTCGGTGCCGCCTTCCGGTGTTTCCCGGTAGTACGCGGTGAGCACGTCGGCACGCACCTCCACCTCGCCGCGCACCGCACGGGCGTTGCCGCGGGCCAGGAAGAGCCGCTTCTCCTGCTGCCATTCGATGCCGTCTTCGGCATAAATCTCGATCGGTGTGTTTGCGCCGCCGCCGATTACACTGAGGCTCTGGGCGAGGACCGGGCCGGCAACGGGCAGGGAACCCAGCCCCAGGCCCACCGCCACAACGGCGGCGCCGAGGGCGGCGCGCCGACCGGTCACGGGCGGGCCGGCGGTCATTGCCCCGGCCTTCCGATCCCCGGATAGATGAGCAGTCTGGCGTTGCCGGTGAAGATGATGGTCTTGCCCTTTTCGCGCAGGACGAACCCTTCGCCGCTGAGATCGCCGAACGGCCCCTGCCCTTCCACCGGCTCCGTGCCCACCGCGCTTCCGTTATCCAGGTCGATGGTGGCGCTTTCGGTGCGGAACTCGTAGCCCGAGTCGTGGAACAGGTTGACCGCGCCGGCCAGTTCCAGCGTCTTGGCGGCGCGGCTGAAGATCCCGTTCTCCGCCGTCAGGACAAGCCAGGATCCGTCTTCCAACGTGATGTCGGCCTTGGGCATCACCAGTTCCACCGTGGCGGCGTCCTTCATCGCGTTCCTGACCAGGTCGGCGGTGATGGAAAAGAGCTGATCGTTTTTGTCGCTGCCCACGTAGCGGGCATTGAGCATGCTGGGGTCTCCCGTCTCCCGCGCCTTCAACGCGGAAAACCCGATGCGAAAGCTGTTGTCCTTCGTCTTAAGGTGGGGCCACACCGCCACCAGGGCGACCAGCACCATCGCCACGGCCGGCAGCAGATACTTCATCATATGGACGAAGCGGCTGTACCCGTGGAT
>JACZWD010000146.1 GCA_022572335.1 Pseudomonadota bacterium | reverse complement strand
TCCCGCAGCTTGCGGGCGAGGACGTCGAGCATCGCAGCGAGCTCGGGGTCGGGCTCGCGCGAGGTCTGGTCGGCCAGCGGCGTCTCGCCGACGAGCCGGTAGATGTCGGCGGCGCCCTCGAAGATACGCGGGGTGAGGCCGAGGTCCGCGAATGTGCGGGCGATCTCCTCCATCTCGCCGACCCACCGGCGGGCGCGGCGCGAGCCCCTGGCCCACGTCGTCGGCGGCCGGGAATTCTGGAGCCTGCCGTTCGCGGTCACGAAGGATGTCCTGGTGCCCCGCCCCGATTCCGAGACCGTGGTGGAGGCGGCCCTGGGCTGGGTGGGGGACCGGGACGCCCGGCTCACCGTCCTCGACCTGGGCACGGGCAGCGGGTGCCTGGTGCTGGCCCTGCTGAGCGAGCTGCCGCGGGCGTTCGGCGTCGGCGTCGACATCAGCGCCGCCGCCCTCGAGGTGGCCCGTGGAAACGCCCGCGCCCTCGGTCTCGAGGGCCGCGTGCGTTTTGTCAGGGGTGACTGGGGCGCCGGGCTCAGGGGTCCATTCCAGGTGATCGTCGCCAACCCGCCCTACATCGCCGACGGCGACCTCGACGCCCTGGAACCGGAGGTTTCGGCCTTCGAGCCGCGCCTGGCGCTGGCCGGCGGCGCCGACGGCCTGGACGGCCACCGGGCCGTGGCGCCCTGGCTGGCCGGGCTGCTGGCGCCCAAGGGCGCCGTTTTCCTCGAGATCGGCGCCGGCCAGGGGCCGGCGGTGGCCGCGATTCTGCGCCGGCACGGCATGCAACACGTTGAAACACCGTGTGATCTGGCCGGAATCCCGCGCTGCCTCGTGGCCATACCGAAGACCCGGCGAAAGGACCGAAAAAAGGGGTTGGAAAGCGGCGCTATCCCGGCTACGGTGGACCCCAGGTGAACATAGGGGCCATTGGGGTTCCACGCCTTCGGGCGCCGTTCATCACCCGCTCCTTCCACGCTGACGCCGAACCTGGTTCGGATTTTGGTCGTGCGGGCCGCGCTGGCTGTATGGGCCATGCGTAAGCTAAGGGGAGCGCTGTGCAGCGAACCATTACGGGTGCCATGAAACACGGTTCCAATCCCAGACGGGCGCGTTCCCGGGGTAACGGCAAGCGCCATCCGTCGCCGAGAGGCGGCCAGTCCATCGAGAGCAACGGACCGGAAGTAAAGGTCCGCGGCACGGCCCAGCAGGTGCAGGAGAAATACCTGGCCCTGGCACGCGACGCGTTTTCCTCCGGCGACCGGATCGCGGCCGAGGGATACTTCCAGTTCGCCGAGCATTATCACCGCATGTACCGGGCGGATCACGGAGGCGGCGGCCATAACGACCGGCGCCCCCACCGGGTGCCGCCGGCCCCGCAGCCCGATTTCGCGACGGTGAAGCCCGCCGGCACGGCGCCGACCGCCGAGCCGGACCAGGCCGCGCCGGCCGCGCCGGCCGCGCCGGTCAAGCCCGCCGAACCCACCGAGCCACCCAAATCCGCCGAACCTGCCGAGTCCACCAAGCCCGCGGAATCCACCGAGGCCACCGAGCCCGCCGAGTCCACCAAACCCACCAAGCCCACCAAGTCCGCCGAGCCCACCAAGCCCACCAAGCCCGCCGAGGCCGCCGAGGCCGCCGAGCCCACCAAGCCCGCCGAGGCCGCCGAGCCCGCCAAGTCCGCCGAGCCCGCCAAGTCCGCCGAGCCCACCAAGCCCACCGAGCCCGCTTCTCCTTAGAGCCCTCAGGCGGGCGCCCGGATCTCGTCTCCCACCGAGACGGGACCACCCACCGTCACCCTCGCATACAAGCCCAGGTCCACGTGCCCGAAGCCCCGTTGCAGGGCCTTGGGGATGTTCATGTCGCGCGTGCCGGAGGCCGGGTCGACGTTGGTCGCCGCGCAGCGGGGAATGCGCTCGGTGACGCGCAGGCGCGCCGCGCCGACGGCGATGTCGGTATCCACCCAGGCGAAATCCGCCCACGCCTCGGCGCCCTCGAAATACAGGTTGGCGCGGAAGCGCACCGGGTCGACGGCGGCCCCCGTGACCCGTTCCAGATCGCGCACCGAGGCCAGGTTGACGAGCGACACCACTGGGGCCGGGTGATCGGAGAACATGTGCCCCGGCGGCGCCTCCAGGAGGCGCGGCCTGGCCCGCGCCTCGGCCCCCATGGAGGCGGCGAAGAAGTCCTCGATCACGGCGCGGCCCACGGGCTCGGTGATGCGGCCGCGGACCACCTCGTTGCCGTCCCGGGAAACCGTCAGCATGCCGGTGTCGGCGTCGAAGCGGGTGTCCAGCGCGGCCAGCCGTTCGTTGCGCATGAGCATGAGAAAGTTCGTCTTGGGCACCCACCGGGGCGAATCGCGGTCGATCCGCACCGGGGTGTCGGCGAGCACGAAGCGGCGGTCCCCGGCGACGCCCTGGCCGGGGCTGAGATGCACGCTGTCGAGAACCTCGGTGCTCAACCCCTTGACCGGAACGCGGCGGATGTCGGCGATGGTGATGGGCATGGGCCCAAAATCGCGGGGCTTGTCACGCCTGTCAATGGGTTGGGTGCCATGCGGCCCCCCGCCCGCCACCTTGCGCGGTCCCGCTTTTTTTCCCATATTAGGGCCAGGGAACCTATGGTTTTTGGGGGTTTCCCGCGGCCTGGCCCTTGCCGCGCGGGGCGCCCCGAAGGGGCTGAAAACACATGGATACCGGCAAGTACACCGAGCGCGTCCGGGGCTTCATCCAGTCCGCCGAGACGCTGGCGCTCGGCGCCAGCCACCAGCAGTTGACGCCGCTGCATGTTCTCAAGGTCCTTTTGGAGGATCGCGAAGGGCTGGCGGCGAACCTGGTGCGCGCCGCCGGCGGCGATCCCGCCGGCGCCCTCAAGGCGTGCGAGGCCAAGCTCGCCAGCCTGCCCCGCGTCGAGGGTTCGGGCGCCGGCCAGGTGTACCTGGCAACCGAGACCGAGCGCGTTTTCGAAGACGCCGAGCGGGTCGCCGACAAGGCCGGCGATTCCTTCGTCACCGTGGAACGGCTGCTGCTGGCCCTGGTGCTGGCGGCGGGCACGCCGGCGGCCAAGGTGCTGGCCGATGCCGGGGTCACGGCGCAAGGCCTGAACCGGGCCATCGAGGACGTGCGCAAGGGACGCACGGCGGCCAGCGCCACCGCCGAGGATTCCTACGACGCGCTCAAAAAATACGCCCGCGACCTCACCGCCGAGGCCGCCGAGGGCAAGATCGATCCGGTCATCGGCCGGGACGAGGAAATCCGCCGCACCATCCAGGTGCTGTCGCGCCGCACCAAGAACAACCCCGTCCTCATCGGCGAGCCCGGCGTCGGCAAGACCGCCATCGTCGAGGGGCTGGCCATGCGCATGGTCAAGGGCGACGTGCCGGAAAGCCTGAAGGACAAGAAACTCATGGTCCTCGACCTCGGCGCCCTGGTCGCCGGGGCCAAGTTCCGCGGCGAGTTCGAAGAACGCCTGAAGGCGGTGCTCGGCGAGGTCGTCGCGGCCCAAGGCGAGATCGTGCTGTTCATCGACGAGATGCACACGTTGATCGGCGCCGGCGCCGCCGAGGGCAGCATGGACGCCTCCAGCCTGCTCAAGCCGGCGCTGGCCCGCGGCGAGCTGCACTGCGTCGGCGCCACGACCCTCGATGAATACCGCAAGCACGTGGAGAAGGACGCCGCCCTGGCCCGGCGCTTCCAGCCGGTCTACATCGCCGAGCCCGGCGTCGAGGACACGGTGTCGATCCTGCGCGGCATCAAGGAAAAATACGAGATGCACCACGGCGTGCGCATCACCGACGCCGCCCTGGTCGCGGCGGCGACCCTTTCCAACCGCTATATCTCCGAGCGCTTCCTGCCCGACAAGGCCATCGACCTGATGGACGAGGCGGCCAGCCGCCTGCGCATGGAGGTCGATTCCAAGCCCGAAGAGATCGACGAGCTGGACCGCCGCATCATCCAGCTCAAGATCGAGCGCGAGGCCCTGAAAAACGAGAACGACGAGGCGTCGAAGGAACGGCTCGGGAAACTGCAGGTCGAGGTCGCCGGCCTGGAGGAGCGCTCCGGCGTACTGACCCGGCAATGGCAGGCGGAAAAGGCGGCCCTCGCCGACGCCACCAAGGTCAAGGAGGAGCTGGACACGGCGCGCATCGCCATGGACAGGGCCATGCGCGAGGGCCGCTTCGACAAGGCCGGCGAGCTCCAGTACGACGTCATCCCCCGGCTCGAGCGCGCCCTGGGCGACGCCGAGGAAGCCGGCGACGACCGCATGCTGGAGGAAGCGGTGACGCCGGAGCACATCGCGTCGGTGGTGGCGCGCTGGACCGGCGTGCCCGTAGAGAAGATGCTGGAAGGCGAGCGCGACAAGCTGCTCCACATGGAAGACAGCCTGCGCCGGCGCGTGGTCGGCCAGGAGGAAGCCCTGGCCCACGTCGCGGACGCGGTGCGCCGGGCCCGCGCCGGGCTGCAGGACGCGGCCCGGCCCATCGGCTCGTTCCTCTTCCTCGGCCCCACCGGGGTCGGCAAGACCGAACTCACCAAGGCCCTGGCCGAGTTCCTGTTCGACGACGAGGGCGCCATCCAGCGCGTCGACATGTCCGAATACATGGAAAAACACGCCGTCGCGCGGCTGATCGGCGCGCCGCCGGGCTACGTCGGCTATGACGAAGGCGGCGCGCTGACCGAGGCGGTGCGCCGGCGGCCCTACCAGGTGGTCCTCTTCGACGAGGTGGAGAAGGCCCACCCGGACGTCATCAACGTGCTCCTCCAGGTGCTCGACGACGGCCGGCTCACCGACGGCCACGGGCGCGCCGTCGACTTCACCAACACCTTGGTCGTGCTGACCTCGAACCTGGGCGGCGACGTCCTGGCGGCCCAGGCCGAAGGCCACGATTCGACCGAGGTCCGGGACCAGGTGATGGCGGCGGTGCGGGCCGCGTTCAGGCCCGAGTTCCTCAACCGCCTGGACGAGATCGTCCTCTTCCACCGGCTGTCCCGCGCCCACATGGACACGATCGTCGATATCCAGATCGGCCGCCTCGAGCGATTGTTAGCCGGGCGCAACATCCAATTGAAGCTGGACGCCGCGGCCCGCGCCTGGCTCGCCGACGCCGGCTACGATTCCGTCTACGGCGCCCGGCCGCTCCGCAGGGTCATCCAGCGCGCCCTGCAGAACCCCCTGGCCGGGCTGATCCTGGAGGGCAAGATCGCAGACGGCGGCACGGCCAGGGTGTCGGCCGGCAAGGACGGCCTGGTGATCAACGGGGTCAAGGCCGTGGCGGCTTAGGGTTGGGGCGGCGCCGGGCCGCCAATGCCGGCTCGCGTTTATCCCCTTGACACAAGTAAGCCAAAATGCTATGTCTATACAACAAGTACGGGGCAGATGGAGGGGGAAGAGGATGACCACCGAACTTCACAACGCTGAAATGCTGCGTTCTGCGAATGTTTATCGAATTGAAGAGACACCAACCATCGCAGCGCTTCGCCTTTCCACCGATAGCGGGGACCACTTCTTTCTGGCGACGAAGCAAATTCTACAGTCGCTATCAATTGAGTTGTCAAAAGCCGCCGACTCGCTTGAAGAGACGCAATAACCATGAAATACACCTTCAAACAGTTTCAAACCGAGTATCCAGACGACGACGCCTGTTTGGATAAGGTTATGGATATGCGCTACGGCGGGAAGGAATTTAGCTGTCCCGGCTGCGGCGTAGACTCCAAGTTTCACCGGATTGCCAAGCGCCGCGCCTACGCCTGCCAGCATTGTGGCCACCACGTTTATCCGTGTGTCGGCACGCCGTTCGAGAAATCCCGAACGCCTCTCACATCATGGTTCTTTGCCATGTACCTGTTCACTTCGTCACGCCATGGCGTAGCAGCGAAGGAATTGCAGCGCCAGTTGGGCGTGACATACAAAACCGCGTGGCGCATGGCTCACGAATTGCGAAAGCTGATGGCACACGCCGACGACGACGGCCCGCTATCCGGCCATGTCGAGATTGACGAAACCTATATTGGCGGCAAGAAGCCCAAGATCAAAGGCTTCACCGGTCGCGGAGCCAAAGGCAAAACAATCGTGTTCGGTATGTTGGAGCGCGACGGTTCAGTCCGGGCCGGTCCCGTGCCCAACGCCAGCGGCAAAATCCTCGCGCCCATTATTATGAAAAACGTCCAGCGCGGTTCGGTTGTTTCATCCGATGAATGGGGCGCTTACTACAGCCTAGCCAAGTGGGGCTACATCCACGGCAAGGTGCAACACAGGGCCAAGCAATACGTTAAGGGCATCCACCACGTGAACAGCCTGGAAGGATATTGGAGCCAGCTAAAACGCGGTATCCGTGGAACCCATGTCCACGTTTCCAGCAAACACCTTTGGAAATACGTGTCGGAATTTAGCTACCGCTACAATATGAGGAAAACGCCGGAGGATATGTTTAGCGATCTGATTTATTCCCTGGCACTGCCGCGTCTAGAAGACGGTTGAAATCCTCTCGATGCTGTGGGTTTTCGGCCTTGGTGGGAGGTTCCTGATCTTCGACGGCTACAAGATCGGCCGTTGCCCCCTTACTTTTAAGTTCGTCTATTATTGCCTGTCGTTTAGCGGCTAATTCAGGCTGCATAATCGTTTCTGAAATTTTCTGAGCAGGAATTACAACACCAATACCAGTGTTTATATTTCCGCCTTTTCCTCCATCTTCCGTAACAACATCTTCGTTCAAATCTTGAACGTCAAAATGACCGTGCATCAAACCAATTAAATAATAAACCAAGCCCCCCTCGGGCATTGAAATGATGTCGTTATCCACCACCCTTATT
>JACZWD010000145.1 GCA_022572335.1 Pseudomonadota bacterium | reverse complement strand
AGGCGGTGTCCGCGTCACCGGCCGGCCGGCGGGCGGGGGCCCTGATCCGCATCGGCGAGGAACGCCGGGCCCAACGCGAGTTGCGCGGGCTGGCCACGCGGTCCGAACCGGGGCTCCAGCGGGTCATCCTGGCCCTGGCCAGCCATGCCGACATGCCGGCCCTGGCCGTGCGCCTGGACGCCCTGCTGTTTCCCCGCGGCGGCGGCTATGACGGGGCCGCCTACCCGATGCCGCGCTGGGTTCCGGACGGGGGCTTCCGCATCGACCGGGCGCTGATCTACGCCCTGGTCCGCCAGGAGTCCAAATTCAACCCCATGGCCAAGAGCTGGGCCGGGGCGCGGGGGCTGATGCAGCTGATGCCCCGCACGGCCAGCTTCGTCGCCCGCGACCGGCGCTACCGGGGCAGCAAGCGGCGGACCCTTTTCTCGCCCGGGGTCAATCTGGCGCTGGGGCAAAAGTACATCGAAATCCTGCTTGAGGACCCGAAGATCAAGGGGAATCTCTTCCTGCTCGCCGCCGCCTGGAACGGGGGGCCCGGCAATCTCAACAAATGGCGGCGCAGGACCAACCAACTGAACGATCCGCTGTTCTTTATCGAGAGCATCCCGTCCAGGGAAACCCGTATATTCGTCGAACGGGTGCTGGCCAACCTGTGGATCTACCGCGACCGCCTGGGCCAGCCGCGGCCGTCGCTGGACGCTATTGCCGCCGGGAAGTGGCCGGTCTATACACCCCTGGGCCAGGAACCGATCATGGTGGCGCAACATGGCGAAGATCAAAGGTGAGCGCGCGTTTCTTCCCGTCAACATCGCCGTGCTCACCGTTTCCGACAGCCGCACGCCGGCCACCGACAAGTCCGGCCAGACGTTGGCCGAGCGCATCGAGAAAGCCGGGCACCGGGTGGCCGCCCGCGACATCGTGCCCGATGACGCCGATGCCGTCATCGCCAGGCTGAAGGCCTGGATCGCCGATGCGGACATCGACGTGGTGATCGCCACCGGCGGCACCGGGGTGACCGGACGGGACATCACGCCGGAGGCCTTCCAGGCGGTCTATGAGAAGGAGATCCCCGGTTTCGGGGAGCTCTTCCGCTGGCTCAGCTTCCAGAAGATCAAGACCTCGACCATCCAGTCCCGGGCCACGGCCGGGGTCGCCGGCGGCACCTACCTGTTTGCCCTTCCCGGCTCGCCGGGGGCGTGCCGGGACGCCTGGGACGAAATCCTGGTCCACCAGCTCGACAGCCGTTTCAAGCCCTGCAACTTCGTCGAGCTCATGCCCCGGCTCAAGGAACGGCTCGCGCACGACGACCATGATCGTTAAGCGTGTTGGAGCGGGGGTTCTACAGCGGTGCATTCCCCGTTTCACCGCTTAGCTGGGCATCACCGTCGCACGCGCAACCCGGTGGCTTGGTGCATTTCTTGCTGCGGCTGATACAGGAATTGCCGCACGCTTTTCCCTTGCGGCAGATCTTGCAGCAAGCGGCCATTTGCAGGGCGCCGCCGGTTGCAACGCTCTTCGACGGCAGAACCGTTTGCAGGTCCCGCGTAGGGCATGGGGAGGTCTCCTGCCCGGGGGCGCTCGCCGTAAAAAGAATCAGGGCCGCGAAAAACGTGGCGGCAAAGGCGCGCAACTTCATTGCCTTCTGAATACGCGAGTTATCTCATAGATTTACTGTTATTAATTGTAGAACAGGAAATACGACGAATCAATCTCTTATCGGATTCCGCACCGGCCTCTCTCCAGCCAACGTTTCAGTGCTTGCCCGTCGTCGATGTCGTCGAGGGTGTCGAGCAGGGCCGCGGACCGCCCCGGACCCAGGTTGGCAAGGGTGTCGGCGAGGGTGAACCCGGTGGACCAGCGGACGCCCGCGAAGAGGTCGCCAACGCGCCGCCGCCGGCGCACGCCGACCAGCCAGTAGCCGCCGTCGGCCGCCGGGCCGAACACCCAGTCGTGCGCCTTCAGCGCGCGGAAGGCCCGGGCGATGTGGCCGCGCCCGATATCGGGGATGTCGGTGCCGATGATGACCGCCGGGCCCGGCGGCAGGGCGTCCAGGACCCGCGCCATGCGCCGGCCCAGATCGCCCGTGCCCTGGGGAATGGGCGAACACCTGGGACTCCCGAGCCCCGGCGCGCCGACGGCGCTGTCGGGGGTCACCGCCAGCCAGCACCGCCAGCGCCGGTCGCGGCCAAGCCGTGCCGTCACCGCGGCCACGGTGTGCCGGTAGAAGGCGGACGCGGCGACCAGGCCGATGTCGGCGGCCAGGCGGCGCTTGACCCGGCCCAGGCGCGGCGCCTTGGCGAACAGGACAAGATGGCTGGCCGGTCCCATGGGGCTCCTTGGTATCAGCGGTAGACGCGGGCGATCAGCCTGGGCGGGACGCCGAGAAAGTACAGGCCCAGGCAGGCGAGATTGCGCAAGGGGCGGGCCACGTATCCGCCGCGGCGGTAGCGTTCGGCCGAGGCGACGGCGGCCACGTCGAGGACGACGAGGCGGCGACGTCCGATGCGCCGGACGATGTCCACGTCCTCCATCAGGGGGATGGGTGCGAAGCCGCCGATGTCGTCGTAGAACCGGCGCCCGATCAACAGCCCCTGGTCGCCGTAGGGCAGGCCGAAGGTCGTGCAGCGCCACGCCACCATGCGTTCCAGGCGCCGCGCCGCCGGCGCCGGATCGTCCAGGGCAAACCGGAAGACCGCCGCCCGGCGGCGGTTGGCGGGCGCCGCGGTGAAGGCGCCGACGGCCTCCGCCCACCCGGGCGCGGGCACGGTGTCGGCGTGGAGGAACAGCAGCCACTCCGACGTGGCGGCCTCCGCCCCGGCGGCCAGTTGCCGGCCCCGCCCGCGGGGCGCATCGACGATGCGTGCCCCATGGCGCGCCGCCACCCGGCGGGTGGCGTCGGCCGATCCCCCGTCGGCGACGATCACTTCGCGGGCGATGTCGGCCCCGGCGATGGCCTCGAGGGTCCGACCCAGGCTGCCGACGGCCTCGAGCGTCGGGATGACGATGCTGAGCACGGCGGCGCGACTCCTTCCTTGGCACCGAAGAATGCGGTATTAGGTAGCAAGCGCACCAAGCTACCTAATGCCGAGCAAAGGACTCGGCAGTGACGAATAATTGGGGCATTCTCTCCGTTAATGTTCGGGTATGCGAACATAATCAGGGCAGTGTGGAAACCCGTGACTTGGTGCGGGACCGCCATAGGCATTCTGTACCTCTGGCCAGACATACGGGATTTGCCGCAGACGTACGGTCTTACATGGGGGCTCCCCGTGTGGTTTGACCGTGAGGCAGTCTCATATTTCATGCTTACTATCGCCTTGGCATGGATCGTTTGGATCGATACCCGGCCGCTCGTAATGCGCTGGCTTCAAGGGCGCAAGTTCCATCCGATATCGGTGCTACAAGCCGATTATTCTTCAGACAAAGTAACTGTTGTTTTTTCCGAGGGCGCAGACGAATCCCGGAAGCTGAAGGAAATTGCTCATTTCGTCAGCGTTCGCAATGACGCGAAGGATGGAAGGACGCTCAGAAACGTACAGGTATGGCTCAATGCGTTTGGTCGCTCGGGGCGGCTTCCGGCGGAAAGCGCAGCGCTCTCCCGAAAGATCAATCTTCAACATGGCGTGGTTGAAAAATTCGAGGTCGGCAGAACGATTTGGACCGAGCTATCACGTGGCGGCACAAACCAACGGACAATACCCGCCGTCGAATTTAATTCACTGTTCCGGGACGCTCTGGTCCCGCGATTCACGGTATCGGGCTCTGGCGAAACAATCAGTTTCGGATACGCCGAGGACGATGATGTTTGGGAACTCCCGCTGATGATTACCGCAGATGACGTGCCTCAATTGCCGGTCGTTATAGCCGTCGATCTTGGAACTCGGTGGAGCGTTCTCCGTGTAGAATCGGTTAATCAAGTTCCAGTGAGAGATTCCGGCACCCCGCTGCAATTAAGCACCCAGCCTTAAACCCGCCCCGGCTGATCTTGTTGTTGATGTTCCGCTCGGTTTCATGAACGCCCATCGCTTCCAGCCGGGAAGCCAGCTCTTTGTAACCCGCGTTCCGCTTATCACTATATGGGACGCTGTATCTAATAGCTGCCGGCGCTGCCTTGGGACATCCCGTGTCGCGCGAGTGGAAGGGGTATTGGCAACGCGCCAATAACTAAATCGACCCGGTTGCAAGGAACGTTACCACAGGATATAGTATGGACAGCCTCAGACACCCAAACCACCAGCTTCCTAGGGAGGATACCGGTGGAGGGGTGGCTGAACGGTTGAAAGCACCGGACTTTAAATCCGGAAGGCGTTCGGGAATGCTGTGCACGGCGGCCCCAAAACGCCTCGGGGGTTCGAATCCCTCCCCCTCCGCCATCGGGGCGACCTTCGGGTCGCCCCTTCTTTTCTGAGAGTGCCCCAACCCGGACTCGCCAGTCAAGCGGAAAGTACGTTAAAGTACTTTCATGCCCCAAAAATTCAAAGGCAGCAAAATCCCTCTTGGTGAGCCGCTCACTACGCAGCTTATGGATTTCTGTGCGGCGAATTACAACGCGGCCGCGCTCGGGGTCATTCGAGAAGCGGTAGGGGAACATATTGAGCGGCGGCTAAGGAATCCAGAAATGAAAGAACGCTTTGAGCGGGCAAGGCAAGAACGACTTGGCCTTGGCAATAAGGTTGTGCAGTTAGTTGAAAAAAAAGAATAATTTAACGCACAATCTCCCAAAGCTGATACTGCCCCGGCCCCTGTTCCGACTGCACACCGCCTTTATCCCGTTGCAGCCTGAGCGCCACGCCAACACGCTTTGTCATAAGCCTGAGTAGCCGCTGATCGTTCCTATCCAGCGCCCGCTCCACAAGTAGCTGTAGGGCAATATCCCGCGTTGTAAGGGGTTCAGCGGCCTGCCTGAGGATGCTCAGGATGATCCGCGTCATCTGGCCCCGGTTGGGCCAACCCTTTGGCGGACGGAACGCCTTGGGCCTTATAGCCTCAACCTGATAGTCAGGTTTGAATTGCAGGATCGTGGCGTCAAGGTTCTCTAGGTCCATGACCAGGGACCGGAGACGTTCATGGGTCTGTTCAATCTCGCCCGCCAGGTGGGCGCGGCGCTTGACCAGCGCGTAAATCACGGGGGATTCAGCCATGCCGCAAGTGTATGAAAACGCGGCGGAAATTTTGAGGGGATTTTAGGTGTGCTTGCTACCTAATACTGGAAGAATGCATAGCACACCCCGGGCACGGACGACACGGACCCACGGGCGAGCCGAATGTTCTTGAAATGTTCTAGCCGTTTCGGATACCCTGTCCCCATGGACGAGCCATTGCCGGCGATGCCTGTCAAGGGCCGGGGCGCGGTCAGCAACCCGGCCGGGCGCTTCGAGGCGGAGTCGCGCCACGCCGTCGACGACGGCTGGGACCTGGACGAAGACCTGCCGCCGCTCAGGACCACGGTGACCGAGGATACCTGCCGCACCGTCCTGTCGT
The DNA here is from genome assembly GCA_022572335.1 of Pseudomonadota bacterium. Taxonomy (GTDB): domain Bacteria; phylum Pseudomonadota; class Alphaproteobacteria; order Rhodospirillales; family 2-02-FULL-58-16; genus JACZQZ01. The sequence goes on along the minus strand of JACZWD010000145.1, from coordinate 1,408 downwards.
GGAACGAGTCGCCGGACCTCGGGTTCGACCGCTCGATCAACCCCTATAGGGGCTGCGAGCACGGCTGCGTCTATTGCTACGCCCGGCCCACCCATGCCTTCCTCGGCCTGTCCCCGGGACTGGACTTCGAAACCCGCCTGTTCGCCAAGTCCGATGCCCCGGCGCTGCTCGACAGCGAGCTGCGCAAGCCGTCCTACCGCTGCCGGACCATCATGCTCGGCGCCAACACGGATCCCTACCAGCCCATAGAGCGCCACCGCATGATCACCCGGCGCATCCTCGAGGTGCTGGCGGCGTTCAACCACCCGGTGGCCATCGCCACCAAATCCGCCCTGGTCAGGCGCGACATCGACATCCTGGCGCCCATGGCGGCCAAGGGGCTGGCGTCGGTCGGGGTCTCCATCACCACCCTGGACAGGGCGCTTGCGCGCAAACTGGAGCCCCGCGCGGCGACCCCCGCCAGGCGCCTGGAGACCATCCGGGCGCTGAGTGGGGCGGGCATACCGACCATGGTGATGGCGGCGCCCATGATACCGTTCCTCAACGACGCCGAGCTGGAGCGCATACTTGAGGCGGCGGCCGGCGCCGGGGCGGCCGGGGCCAGCTACATCCTCCTGCGCCTGCCCCTGGAGCTCAAGGGCCTGTTCACCGAATGGCTCGAAACCCATGTTCCGGGCAAGGCCAGCCACGTGCTCAACCAACTTCGGGAAAGCCGCGACGGCATGCTCTATGTCTCCGACTTCGCCACCCGCATGCACGGCACCGGGGTGCACGCGGAACTGCTGGCCAGGCGCTTCCGCCTGGCGTGTAAGCGCCTGGGACTGGAGAACGCCCGCGCCGCCGGCTTCGGCCTGGACCGGACGCGGTTCCAGCCGCCGCCCAGGGCCGGCGATCAACTCGCCCTGTTTTAGTGGCCTGTATCGGCTAAATTGTACCCATACGACGGCGTGGCGGCATCACAGACCGAGGGCGCGCTTGTAGAGTTCCAGCATCGCCTCCTGTTCGCGCCGGTCGGCCTGGTCGAGGCCCCTGAGGCGCACGATCTGGCGCAGGATCTTGGCGTTGAAGCCGGCGCCCTTGGCTTCGGCGTACACCTCGCGGATGTCGGCGGTGATCGCCGCTTTCTCTTCCTCCAGACGTTCGATGCGCTCCACGAACGTGCGCAGGCGATCCGCCGCTATGCCGCCGATTTCCGCCATTATCCGCTCCTCTTCCTGCCGGTTCCCGCCGTTCCCCGGGGGGACAGGGGGTGTCCCCCCGGCTACGGTATGCGGGGGACGCCCCCGCGGGCCCCCGGGGGCGCCCAGGGCCGGCGCCGGGGGCCGCCCCGGACGGCGCAAGATAGTCGTCCATGGCGGCGGCGCGCAAGCGGTCGCCGCGCCTCCCCGCGTTGGCCATCCCGCGACTC
>JACZWD010000144.1 GCA_022572335.1 Pseudomonadota bacterium | reverse complement strand
CCCGCCAGGGGGCCGGCGCCGCCGCCATGGCCCGCGCCAGGGGCCTGAGGGACGCCGGGTCGCTCAGGTCCAGGCCCCTGGAATTGCGGCGTTCCGTTCCGTACAGGGACGCCGGCGGGGGAATGCGTGGATGGGGCTTCTGGGCCAGCGCCGCCGCCTTGGCCAGCGGGTCGGCGATGATGTCGTCGATAGGCGCCGTCCGGTCCACGATACGGTTGACGAACGAGGTGTTGGCGCCGTTCTCCAGCAACCGGCGCGCCAGGTAGGCCAGCAGGTCCTCGTGGGTGCCGACGGGCGCATAGACCCGGCACCGGGCGCCCAGGCCGCCCTTTCCCACCACCTGTTGGTAAAGGGCCTCGCCCATGCCGTGGAGGCGCTGGAACTCGAAGTCCCGAAAGTCGCCGGCCAGCTCCAGCACCGCCGCCAGGGTGTGGGCGTTATGGGTGGCGAACAGGGGGAAGAAGACGTCTTTGCAGGCCAGGATCTTGCGGGCGCAGGCAAGGTAGGAAACGTCGGTGGAGACCTTGCGGGTGAACACCGGATAGCCGTCCAGCCCCTGTTCCTGGCCGCGCTTGATCTCGGTGTCCCAGTAGGCGCCCTTGACCAGGCGCACCATCAGCCGCCGCCGGTGGCGCCGGGCCAGGGCCGAGAGCCAGTCGAGGACGAAGGTCGCGCGTTTCTGATAGGCCTGAACCGCCACGCCGAACCCCTCCCAGCCGGTCGCGGCCACATCGGCGAAAACCGCCTCGATCACGTCCAGCGACAGGTCCAGCCGGTCCGCTTCCTCGGCGTCCACGCACAGCCCGATGTCCGCCTCCTGCGCCTGCCGGACCAGCCGTGCGAGCCGGGGCACGAGCTCACCCATGACCCGTTCGCGCTGGGCGAACTCGTAGCGGGGATGCAGCGCCGAGAGCTTGACCGACACGCCCGGCCCCTCGCGACGACGCCGCGGCCGGCGCTTTCCCCTCCGACGGCCGCGATGGCCCGGGAATAGGCCTCCATGTAGCGCTCGGCGTCGGCCGCGGTGCGCGCCGCCTCGCCCAGCATGTCGTAGGAATACCGGTAGCCGCGGGCCTCGGATCCGCGGGCCCGTTCAAGGGCTTCTTCGATGGTGCGCCCCATGACGAACTGGCGCCCGAGGATACGCATGGCCTGGGTCATCGCCCGGCGGATCAGCGGCTCGCCGCCCTTGGCCACCAGACGGCGCAGGAACGAGCCCACGTCGCCAAGCGCGCCTTGGTCCATCTTGACCACGCGGCCGGTGAGCATCAGCGCCCAGGTGGAGGCATTGACCAGCAGGGAGTCGCTGGCGCCCAGGTGCCCTTCCCAGTCGGCGTCGACGATCTTGTCGCGGATCAGGCGGTTGGCCGTTTCGGCGTCGGGGATGCGCAACAGCGCCTCCGCCAGGCACATGAGCACCACGCCTTCGCTGTTGGACAGCCCGTATTCGCCGAGGAAATCGTCCAGTCCGGCGAATCCCGTCCGCCGGCGGCGCATCTTCTCCACCAGGCCGCGGGCGGTGTCGGCGACCCGTTGCAGGGCCGCCGCGTCCATGGCGGCGTCGCCGAGCAGCGCCTCGAGACGGGCCGTCTCGTCGGCCCGGTGGGCCGCCTCGATGGCGCCGCGCAAGGGGTCCGCATCGGGAAACTCCCCGACGAATGGCATGGCACACCTCTTCCGGGGCATCTGGGACGCCGACGCCGGCCGGTCCTACCCCGTCGGTGGTGCATGGGGCCGGCTTTTTACGGTCTGCGCACCAAAAACCTATACGTCCGCCTATAGGACTATACGTTTGGAACGCTTAAACCATACGCCAGTACAATGGTTGCGGGCCCGCCGCTATGGCAGTCTTTCGTCCGGACCCGCCCCTGGTTCACATCCGCTCTCTTTCCATTGGAGACCAGACGGATACCGTTCCTCCCTTTGCAACTGGCCGGGCCCTCCTCGTGGCCCGGCTTTTCTTTGCCTCGGGCCGGGCCTCGCGTCGGCATAATTACGCCCCGCCGGAGGCGGTGCGCGCCTCCATCACGAGGTCGCAGATCTCGCGCACCGCGCCGGCGCCGCCGCCGTTCCCGGTGACGAAGACGGCGGCTTCGCGCACCTCCGGCACGGCGTCGGCGACCGACAGCGGACAGCCGACGGCCCTGAGCAGCGGCAGGTCGTTAAGATCGTCGCCCACATGGGCCACCTCGGCCAGGCCGATCCCGAGATCCCGGCACAGGCCCGAGATCACCGCCAACTTGTCCTCGACGCCGATGAACACATGTTGGACGCCGAGGATCTCGCCCCGGTGGCGGATGGACTGCGCCGCGCTGGCGGAGACGATGGCGAGTTCGATCCCGGCGGCGAGGGCGCGCTTCATTCCGACCCCGTCCCTGACGTTGAACTTGCGGCTCTGGCGGCCGTCGTCGGTGAAGTACAGGCCGCCGTCGGTCAACACGCCGTCCACGTCCACCGACAGCAGCTTTACGGCGCCCAGCCGCTCGACCAGATCGGGGCGCGCAAGTTCCGATCGCCGGCTCATCGGTCCCACCGCCCCCGGTTTGCCGCCGCCCGGGGCATCACAGGCGCCGCCCTTCCCGCACCAGGACCTCGAATTCGGCCGCCGGCAGGGGCGGGCTGAAATAGGACCCCTGGATCTCGTCACACCAATGCTGGCGCAGGAAGGCCAGTTGGGCCTCGCCTTCCACCCCTTCGGCGGTGACCTTCAGGTCCAGGCTTTGGCCGATGGCGATGACCGCCGCGGCGAGCATGGAGGCGCCCCGGCCGCCGCCGATGTCGGACACGAACGAACGGTCGATCTTGATCGCGTCCAGGGGAAAATTTCTCAAGTAATTCAAGGACGCGTACCCGGTGCCGAAATCGTCGGCGGTGAGGTGGATGCCCATGGCGCGCATTTCCTCCAGGGTGGCGATGGCGTCGTCGGCCCTTTCCATCAGCGAGCTCTCGGTGATCTCCATCTCCAGGTGTTCGGGCGCCAGCCCGGTTTCGTCCAGAATGCGCATGATGTCGGCCAGCAGGTCGGGCTTCGAGAGCTGGCGCGCCGACAGGTTGACGGCCATCCTGAGGGGCGCCAGGCCGGCATCCTGCCACGCCTTGGCCTGAACGCAGGCGGTGCGCAGCACCCATTCGCCAAGGGGCACGATGAGGCCGGTTTCCTCGGCCAGGGGGATGAACTCGCCGGGCGGCACCAGCCCCTCCTCGGGGCTGTTCCAGCGCACCAGCGCCTCCATGCCGACGATTCGCCCGTGGCGCAGATTCACCTTGGGCTGGTAGTGGAGCACCATTTCGCCCTTTTCCATGGCCCGCCGCAGGCGGTTTTCCAGGCTCAGGCGCTCCATCGCCCGGACGTTCATGTCGTCGGTGAAGAACTGATAGTTGTTGCGCCCCCGCTCCTTGGCATGAAACGCCGCGGCGGCGGCGTTGCGCACGAGCTTGGCCGTGGTATCCCCGTCGTCGGGATAGACGGAGATGCCGACGCTGGCGGTGATCACGATGTCGTCCCTGCGCCCGGCCAGCACCATGGGCCTGGAAACCGCCTCCAGCAGCCGCCGCGCCACCATGGTGGTTTCCTCCGCCGACCGGATGGCGGCCAAAAAGACCATGAACTCGTCGCTCTCCACGCGGCCGACGGCGTCGCGGTCCCTCAGGCAGGACCGCATCCGGCGCGCCATCTCGCCGAGCACGACGTCGCCGACGCCGTGGCCCATGGTGTCGTTGACGAACTTGAAGTTATCCATGTCCAGATAGAGGACGCCGACCCGCTCCCCGGTATGGGCGGCCTGGGCCAGGGCCTGATCGACGCGGTCCTCGATCAGGCGGCGGTTCGGGAGCTCGGTCAAGGCGTCGTAGTTTGCCTGAAAGTTGATGCGCTCTTCATCCTGCTTGCGCTTGGTGATGTCGCTGAAGGCGGCGACATAATACTCGGTGCCGTCGCTTTCCCCCCGCACGGCGGCGATCGACAGCCATTCCGGGAACACCTCGCCGTTCTTGCGGCGGTTCCAGATCTCGCCCTCCCACCGGCCGGACCGCGCCAGCGCGTCCCACATGGAGTCGTAGAATTCGGCGCCGTGGCGGCCGGAACTCAGGATTGCCGGGTTCTGGCCTACGACTTCTTCCTGGGTGTAGCCGGTTATCTCGGTGAAGGCCGGGTTGACCATGACGATGCGGTTTCGGGAATCGCTGACCAGGATGGCTTCGGCGGTGATTTCGAAGATGGTGGAGGCCAGCCGCAGGTGCTCCTCGGCCTGTCTCTGCCGGGTGATGTCCTGCACGATCCAGACCGATCCTTTCGAATCGTCGGCGGCGTCGACGGCCTTGCCGAACAGCTCCACCCAGACAAGCGAGCCGTCCTTGCGTTTCATCTGGCATTCGATGACCCCGGTCGCGGCCTCGGCGGGCCGGGGCAGCGCCGCCTGCCGAACCTTCTCGAAGTCACCGGCGGAGGCGCACAGCACCTCGGGCGACAGGCCGACGAGTTCGTCGGTCTCGAATCCGAACAAATCCTCCATGCGCTTATTGACCCAGACGAACCTGTCGCCCTTGAGGCGGGCAACACCCATGTTGGCCAGGACCGTTGCCCGCTCGGGCGTTCGCTTGCCCGGGTCCCGGTCGGCCTCGCGGCGGCCGGGGGTCCGGGGTTCGCCAACCGCGGCGGGCGCGGCCGGGCCGGAGTCAACGGACCGGTGCGGGAGGACAAGGCCGAAGCGGGCCGCCAGGTCCTCGAAGAACCGACGCGGCAAGGGCCGTGCGGAATTTCCGCCCGCCCGCATGCCCCTGTCGCGTTCCTTCGTCTCCCGCACTCGTCTCACACCGATGGCAATGGGATGGTCGCCGCGCCCCGGCACAGGACCGGCCCGCGTTCCGTCATGCACGAGTTGTAGTCGCCAGCGCGCGAATACCGCAATACAATTCCTTGGCCCGCCTACCCTGCGGCACGGGCAGCGGCATGTATCAGCTTTCCCGCGCCTCGGGCGTCTCGGGATTCTCCAGCGCGTCACCGGAACGCGTCCGCCGGCAGGCGCAGGCGACGGCGGCGCCTCCGACCACGGCGCCGAGGACAGCCCCTTTGACGAATGCGGCGGTGGCGACGGCAAGGGCGATGAACGGACCCATGGTTCTTCCTCCTTCTCAACCGCCCCTATCCTGATCCCTTGCACGGCACCGTGGCAAGGCAAGAACCAAGACCCGGGGCTGTGGCCCTTAGCCTAAACCCCTAAACGGCCTCTTTTTCGCCGAGCAGGGCCCTGCGGAAGCGGTCCTTCAGGTGGACGCCGTCCCTCGGCGGCAGCGCCGGCGGCAGGTCCTCGGCGCGCACCTTGATGGTGAAAAAGACCGGGCCCCGGGCGCCGCGGAGCTTCGCCACGGCGGCGCCGAGGCCGGCGTCGTCGCCGACGGTGCCGGTGACCGGCAGCCCGGCGGCCGCCGCCACCGCCGCCAGGTCCACGCCAAAGGCCGTGTGGGTCGCCTGCATGCCGGTCTCGCCATAGCGTTCGTTGTCGAGGACGGCGATGGCCAGGTTCTCCGGCGCCTGCACGGCGATGGTGGCGAGACCACCCAGTCCCATCAGCATCTCGCCGTCGCCGGTGATCACGAGGACGCGCCGGGCGGGGCGGGCCAGGGCCAGGCCGAGGCCGATCAGCGCGGCCGACCCCATGGCGCCCCACAGGGGAAAGGTCAGGGCGTGATCGCCGGCCGCCGTCACGTCCCAGCATGGCGCGCCCAGACCGGCGACGACCAGCAGGTCGCCGCGGTCGGCGAGAAGGGATTCGACGACGGCGCGCCGGCGCAGGGGATATCTCTCGCTCCGCGTCACCGCTTAGTCCGCCTGATCCCCGAAATCCTTGATCCCGACGACCGATTGCGCGATCAGCACCGCCACCGCCGCCGGCCCGTCGAAGGCGGTGCGCCCCCCGGCGCTCACGGTTTCCCCGACCCGGCCCGGCTCGTCCACCCCGTGGACCATGACCCCGGCCAGGCCGAGGACATCGCCGGAAATCCGGCCCATGGGCACCTGCCAGGGATTGGTCTCGCCCGCCTGGCCGCGCATGGTGACCAGGATAAACAGCGGAAACTCGCAGTTCCTGGTCAACGACAGCATGTTGACGCAGTTGCCGATGCCGCTGCTTTGCATCAGCAGCACGCCGCGCCGGCCGCCGAGCCAGGCGCCGGCCAACACCGCGATGCCCTCTTCTTCCGTGGTCAGGGGCACCATGGTCATGGTCGGCTCGGCCCCGCACAGATCGAGCAGGCGGGCATGCCCCGCATCGGGCACATAGGCCACCTGCCGGATATCCATGCCGCGCAGGGCGCGGAATATGTCGTCCGGCCACTCAGGTGGGGATCGTGTCATCGCCTGCTCCGGGATCCTTGCAAAGCCGTTCCACGGGCGCTGGATTAGCACGAAACCGGCCCTTGGGCCATCGCCGCCGGGCATGGTCCGGGGCTGGGAGCGATTCCGCTCCCGTAGCCGGTGAAAATTAGATAAAATTTTAGACAAAGTATAATTAAATAATAGTATAACAAAAACTATTGCCTGTTATGCACAGGTATTGTATTGGTTTTATATTGCTCTTTCCATAAGAAGCATTAATGGAACGACTCTTGCTCCCCGTTCTGCTTTTTCGATGGATCGAGCCGTTAATGGGGCGGACGCGGTGACGGCGGTGTTTCGAAACGGGACATCCGCACGCCGCGGTACCGCCTTGGGAAGGTGAGGCGTAATGGCTGACATCAACCTCAGTCTTGCGACGCGCACGACCCTGCTCCAGTCGCAGCGGGCGCGGGCGCTCATCGACGCCACCGCGCAACGCCCGTCCACCGGCGTACGGGTCAACGCGATCACCGACGCCGCCGCGTTCTTCGATGCCAGAAGCCTGACCGACCGCGCCGGCGACCTGTTGGGCATCAAGGACGACATCTCCGAGGCCGCGAGCACGGTGGGCGCGGCGGTCGCCGCCATCGACACCGTCGTCGCCAAGCTCGACGCGGCGCTGACCCCGTTGCGCAGATC
>JACZWD010000143.1 GCA_022572335.1 Pseudomonadota bacterium | reverse complement strand
CTCATACCAAGGAACGCTGATCATGACCCATAGAGACGGCTTACCAAGGTTTTCGGCCCTAAGCGTGCGCTGTGGCGATGCGGGGCATCGCGAAGCGTGCGCGACGCCGTCCGAAAGCCTTGGTAAGCCGCCGTTCCGGTCGCGTATGCGGCCCGTCGGGGGCGTCGAAAAGTTTTGACGATGCGCCGCATCGCCTGCAACTTTCCTCCTGCCCGACGAGCCGCCTACGCGATCTCTATGAGTCATGATCAGCGGCGCTTGGTATAAGGCGACCGTGGCCGGGCCCGACGACAGATCCATCGACACCGTGCGCACCGTCGCCGAGGTGCGCGCCCGCGTCGGCGCCTGGCGGGCGGCCGGGGACACGGTGGGCCTTGTGCCCACCATGGGCGCCCTGCACGAAGGGCACCTGTCCCTGGTGCGCCTGTCCCTGGCCAGGGCGGGACGCACCTGCGTGAGCCTGTTCGTCAACCCCACCCAGTTCGGGCCGGACGAGGATTTGCGGGCCTATCCCCGCGACGAGGCGGCGGACGCGGCCAGGCTTGCCGCCCTCGGCGCCGATCTGTTGTTCGCTCCGGGAACGGGCGAGATGTATCCCCCGGGCGACGTGACCGAGGTCTCGGTGCCGGGACTCGGCGACTGCCTGGAGGGAGAGCATCGTCCCGGCTTCTTCACCGGCGTCGCCACCGTGGTCGCCAAGCTGCTCATGCAGGTGCGGCCCGACATCGCCGTTTTCGGCGAAAAGGACTATCAGCAGCTCCTGGTCATCAAGCGCATGGTCAAGGACCTGGACATCCCGGTCCGCATCGAAGCCGCACCCACCGTGCGCGAGGCCGACGGCCTCGCCATGGCGTCCCGCAACGCCTATCTGTCGGCCGCGGAGCGCGCCGCCGCGCCGGCGCTGTTCCGCACCATCAGCGCCGTCGCCGGGCAGGTGGCCGGGGGGGCCGACGCCGGCGAGACGGCGGCCTGGGGCGAAGGGTTGCTGCTCAAGGCCGGGTTCGCCCGGGTGGATTACCTCACGGTGCGCGACGCCGAAACCCTGGAGCCGGTGGACAGGGCGGGGCGGCCGGCCCGGGTGCTGGCGGCGGCTTGGCTGGGCGAAGCGCGGCTCATCGACAACGTGGCCGTACAGGCCGGCGCACGAAAAGGGCATCGCCCCGCCTGACCCCAAGGGAAGGGGTTCTCGGGCGTGAGAGAAAAACAGGCGGCGGGGCGATGGAAGGCTACCTGGGGCTTTTTTTCAGCGCGTTGCTGGCGGCGACCATACTGCCGTTTTCCTCGGAAGCGGTGCTCGCCGCCCTCTACGCCGTCGACCGCTACGACGCGGTTCTGTTGTGGCTGGTGGCAAGCGTCGGCAACACCCTGGGCGGACTGGTCAACTGGGTGCTCGGGCGGTTTTGCCTGCACTGGCGGGACCGCCGCTGGTTCCCCGTCACGCCTGAGCGGCTGCAACGCGCGCAGGGATGGTTCGGCCGCTACGGCACGTGGTCGCTGCTGTTCGCCTGGCTGCCGGTGGTCGGCGACCCGCTGACCTTCGCCGCCGGCGTAATGCGGGTCAATGTGTGGGTGTTCCTGGTGCTCGTCGGCATCGGCAAGGCGGCGCGCTATGCATTGGTGTTGCTGGCGGCGAAGGGGATCCTGTAGACGCCCGCACGCGGCCTAGCGTGCCTTGTAGGTGATGCGGTAGACGACCCCCTGGCGGTCGTCGGAGACGAGCAGCGACCCGTCCGCCAGTTCCTTCACGTCCACCGGGCGGCCCCAGGCGCTGCCGCGCCGCAGCCAGCCCTCGGCGAAGGGCTCCCAGGAGACCGCCCGGCCCGCCGCGTCGAAGCGCACCCGCGCCACCCGGTAGCCGTCGGGTACGGTGCGGTTCCATGAGCCGTGCTGGGCGACGAAGGCGTCGTTGCGGTAGGCGGGCGGGAACAGGCTTCCCCGGTAGAAATGGACGCCCAGCGCCGCCACGTGGGCGCCGAAGCGCAGCGCCGGCATGGTCATCGGCCGGGACGGCGCCGGGCCGATATAGTGGGTGAGGGCGTCGCCGCCGCCGTAATAGGGGAAGCCGAAATGCAGTCCCTGGCGCGGCGCGTGGTTGAGTTCGTCGGGGGGCACGTCGTCACCCATGTTGTCGGCGCCGTTGTCGGTGAAAAAAAGCTCGCCCGTCTCCGGGTGGAAGTCGAGGCCGACCGAATTGCGCACGCCGCGGGCGAAGATTTCCGGCGCGCCCCCGTGCGGCTTCAAGCGGATGATGGTGCCTTCCAGCCCGGTCACCGCACAGACGTTGCACGGGGAGCCGACCGAGACGTAGAGCATGCCGTCCGCGCCAAACGCGGCGTAGCGCCATCCGTGCCAGGAGTCGTCGGGCAGGCCGTCGAACAGCACCTCGGGCCGGGCGCGGCGCAGCCCTTTCAAGTCGGGTCCGTGGAAGCGGACGATGCGGTGCTGTTCGGCCACGTACAGGTACTTGTCCCGCCAGGCGATGCCGTTGGCGACCTTGAGGCCATCGACGACCTTCACCACCCGGTCGGGGTTCCCGTCGCCGTCCTCATCGACGATGGCGTACACGGAATCCCCGCGGGTGCCGACGAAGACCGCGTCCAGATCCGGGGCCACCGCCATGGAGCGGGCGCCGGGGACGCGGGCATAGATCTCGATGGCGAAGCCGTCGGGGAGCGTTATGGTTTTAAGCACGGACTCCGCGTCCGCCGCGCACGCCGGCAGGCCGGCGGTGGCGGCCAACACCACGGCGGCGAGGCGCCCCAGCCTCAAAAACCCGCCCATGACGTCCTCCCTTGTGGTCATCCTAGGAATTGTGGGTCAACGTCTGGCGCCGGCGCAAGACGGGGCGCCGGTCCGCCAGCCCGATGCCGAGCCGGCCTTGCGTCAGCGCAGGTAAAGGTGAACTTCGTTGGTCTTGGCGGCCGGGCTGGTCTTGCCCGAAACCGCGACACGGCTGGGCGGCAGGCCCATGTCCATCAGGGAGCGCAGAACGCCGTCGGCGAAACGCCGCGACTTATTCGTGTTCAGGGCCACCCTGGCCGGACCGCCGGCGCTGGGGGCGACGGCGACCAGGTCGAAGACCGCGTTGGGGCGCCGTTCAAGGACCCGGCCGATGGCGCTGTAGAGGGCCTGCTGGTAGGGCACGTTGGCACGGTCGAAGCGGATGATCACCAGCGGGCGCTTGCCCGTGGTATCCGCGGGCCAGGTGGCGAAACCGTTGGCGCCGACGCCGGAGGCCGCGACCATGGCCCGGTTGACCAGGCTGACGCCATAGATCTCGCCGCTCTTGATGCCGACCGAAAGCAGGTTGAGATTACTGCGTTCGGTGGCCACGTAACTGGTCTGCCGGCGCACGTCCTCGGAGACCTCTTTCAACAGGCGGTCGATGAGGACGACGGTGCGGTTGACCTCGTCCTCGAGGATGGCGAGCTGCCGGTGGTCCTCGTCCACGGCGCCGGAGATGCGGAACGCGGCGCGGGCCGATTCCGAGAGGAACCCGGACATGGTGGAGTCCGACGCAATGGCCGTCGACAGCGTGTTCATCCGGGCGATGTCCCCGCCCAGGCGATCCAGATCGGCCTGGGCGCTGTTGAACTTCTGGACCAGGATGGGGTTGCCCGGCGTGGTGCCCACCTGGAGGCGGGCGTTTACGGCCGCCAGGGTGTCATGATATTGCCGCGAATCCTGGACGATCCGCCCGCGCGTCTGTTGCAGCTCCTTGTTGTTCCCGGAGATGTTTTTCTGCAGCTGGGTCAGCTCCCCGCGCAACTCCACCACCTTCTTGCCGACGAAGGTTCCCGTGGAGGCGCCCGGGGTGACGCCGGTGGGTTGGAAGTCCGTCGTGCCCAGCGGAGGCTGCGGGACGGGGCGGAGCGCCGGTTCGGCCGCCGCCGGCGCTTTCGGTTGTTCCTGCCTTTGCGCCTGCTGCCTGGCTTCGGCCCCGGCCGGCTCCTCGCCGGTCAGGGACGGCCACAGACTCTCCTCCGCAAAGGTACAGGCGGGCGACAGCAGCGCCGCCGCAACCAGGATGGTCCGAAACTTGGAAAATACCATGTTTCCGGCTTTGCCTTTGATGGCTGCAACAAACGCAGCCAAAAGTGGGACGACTATTGCAAAGGGAATAAAGTTGACACCCTCCCCATATTATTATTTTTGATACTACTCAAAGGTTAATGGCGCGACAAGGACCGATTTTCCGCGGCCGGACGGGCCCCGGCCGGGCTTCCCGGACGCTTGCCTTCGGCGTGGGCCTGGAGTACGGTCCCCACCCTTTCCCATGACCCTCGAGGACGCCGCGCGCCGGGCATGCGCCCGTAGCTCAATTGGATAGAGCATCTGACTACGGATCAGAAGGTTGGGGGTTCGAGTCCCTCCGGGCGCGCCAATGTTTTCAAGGGGTTCTATAACATCACCTTATTTTGAAAATAGGCTAAATAAGGTCGCTAAATAAGGTTTTTCCCGATTTGCCATAGGGCACGTTAAAAAACTTGGCGCCTCCCGCAGCCTACTGTATAATCCCGCCCAGGTGTGGAAAACCTGGGGCCGACGCCCTGTAACCCAGCCGAATTGGATCGTTCGCCTGGGATTTTTTTTGCCATGGCGGACCCAAACGGAGAAGTCGCCATGCAAAAAAAGCCGAATCGCCTACACCTGGACCGCAGGGCAAGCAAGCTCGCGTCCGAGGCCCGAGACGCAGATCCCGATCAACTTTTGAGAACGAGAGAGCTAGCCGACTGGTTCGGCGTGAGCGTCTCTTGGGTGGAGATCTCCCGCATACGGGGCATCGGCCCGCCGTTCGTCCGCATCGCACCAAGGATGATCAGGTATAAAATTTCATCCGTGCTTCGCTGGCTTGAGGAACGCCAGCGGATGACAACGCGGCCCGTATAATTATGAAAGGGATTGGATGATGGATGCGAGAACTATTGTAGAAGGTCTTGGCGGCACCTGGAACGGCAGTTCCGGAATGGCTAGATGCCCGGCCCACGACGACAAGAAGCCCAGTCTGCACGTGCGGCAACAAGGCGGCAAGGTTCTCGTCAAGTGCCACTCAGGCTGTAGCCAAGGGGCTGTTTTACAGATTCTAAAACAGCGAGGCCTTTGGCCGACAAAGGTGGCTCTGGCACGCGAGGTGAAGGAGTATCTGAGCCCTGAGTTTGACAAATACCAGAAGCGAAGGGTGGCCAGGGCCGTCTTCTATAAAACCGATTATAGAAAGGCCAAGGGCACCAGGGTACAGACCTATTTGAAACGCCGTGGCATCACGAAGAAGCTGCCAGCTAATATTTACCTTGGAGAGTACGAGGGCCAACCCAGCATGGCGATCCCTATCTGGATGCCACACCGGCAAGAGTTCTGCGGCGCGCAGATAACCTTTTTGAACAAGAGCGGGCGGAAGGTGAAGGGAAAGTGCCAGAGGATATTCCTGGGCGCGATTAAGGGTGGCGTTGTACGTTTCGGCATCGGAAACGAGGGTCCGCTTATCATCTCGGAAAGCACCGAGAACGCCTTATCCTGTTGGCAAATCACAGGTTGCCAAAGCTGGTCCGCTTTGTCGGCGCCGAATATGGCCGCAATTACCCTGCCTCCTGATGAATACCGGAAGGTGATAATCGCCGCCGATCATGATGAGGCGGGACTAAAGGCCGCGAATACGTTGGCGCAGAGGTTGGCGCGAGAAGGAAGGACGGTTCGCATCGCCGTTCCCGCGCAAGATGGTTCGGACTTCAACGACCTGATCCGCGAGAAGGGGGCTGACCTGGAAAAGCTCAAGCACCTAATCCTTGAAGCCCCGGTCGTCGAGCCGCCCGAGGATAGTGGCCTGCGGATCATAACGCCCGCTGAGCTTGAACAATTGCCCGTCCCCGAACGGACGATGCTCGTTGCGCCATGGTTGCCAGACCAGGGCCTCGCAATGATACATGCCCAACGGGGCGTCGGTAAGACTTACTTTGTCCTCGGCCTGTCCTTTGCGCTGACGCATGGTCAGCAGTTTTTACACTGGACGGTCCCAAGGGCTGTCGAGGTCCTTTACCTTGACGGGGAGATGCCGGCGAACCTTTTGAAGCAGCGGGTGCAGCAATTCCGGACAATGTTCCCCGGCGAACCTGACGCCGAACTCAGGCTCATAACTCCCGATCTGCAAGATCGACCCATGCCCGATATTAGTACCGAGGAAGGCCAACGTCTCGTAGATCGACACGTCACCAAGGACACAAAGCTTATCGTGGTGGACAGCCTGTCAACCTTGGTAAGGACGGGAACCGAGAACGAGGCCGACAGTTGGCTTCCGGTGCAGACCTGGGCGCTACGACATCGCGCCCATGGGCGGTCTGTATTGTTCGTCCACCATTCCGGTAAGGGTGGATTGCAACGTGGTACCAGCCGCCGAGAAGACGTGCTTGATACCGTCATCCTTCTCAAGCGTCCCAAGAATTATTGTGCCGAAGAAGGCGCTGTATTTGAGGTCATATTTGAAAAATCCCGAGGCATTACCGGAGCCGACGCCGTTTCCTTCGAGGTCGCTATGCGGATGGAAGATGGCACCATGACGTGGGTGACAAGCTCCGGGGCGGAAAACATGCTGTCTAAAGTGGTCGACCTACAGAAAGCCGGGCTAAGCCAAAAGGACATTGCGAGAGAGTTGGAAGTGAGCGCACCCAGGGTATCGTACTTGATGAAGGTGGCCCGACAAAAAGGGCTGATTTTGAATAAAGACAGGGTGCGGAAATCGAGTTAACGGCGACCCCGATTTCCCCCCCAAATTAACGCCGGCCGTTAACTGGATTTGTTTTTAATTTCAAAGGGTTATCGTGAAAGTTAACGACTTAACCCCCTTAGGGACACCGACCCATTAACTGGCACCAAAAAGAGGTGAAAAACATGGCACAAGAACGTTACCGAACCACAGATCCTGGAATACAACAGGCGTTGGAAAGAATGTGGCGGACTTGGGCGGGGAACGATCGCAAACGCCTCAAGGAATGGCGTGACATTATCAAGAACTCAGAACAAAAGAAGGCCACT
>JACZWD010000142.1 GCA_022572335.1 Pseudomonadota bacterium | reverse complement strand
GTCCAGTCTAGTTTATTCTGGGTCCGCCGTCGTTTGCCGGCGGACGGCCCTTACAAAAATCAAGACGCGGGTTGCCGGCATTTGGTACGAAGGATGCGATCCCGGACTCACATGCACGATCCAGTGAAAGGTCCCCGGTTCCCCGCGAGGCCCCGGGCGGGTGTTGCCGGCCGCCTGGCGGCCGTGATTGTTGCCGCCCTCGCCCTGTCCCTTTCCGTGGCGCCGGCGCCGGCGCAGAAACCGCCGGCCGTGGTCGGCGTGGACGCGGTGCTGAGGGAACCCCTGAGACAGACCCTGCCGGTGATCGGACGGCTGGTGGCGAACCAGAAGACCGTCGTGGCGGCCCGCATCAGGGGGCCGGTGGCCGCGATCAAGGTCCGGGTGGGCGACCGCCTGAAGACCGGCGACGTCATCGCGGAGCTGGTTTCCGACAGCCTGGTCTGGGAAGGGGAGATCAAGGCCGCCCAGGTGGCCGAGGGCCGGGCCCGCCTCGCCGAATCCCGGTCCGCGTTGAAGCTCGCCGCCCAGGAGCTCAAGCGCCTGGAAAACCTGCGCAAATCCGCGGCCTTCAGCAAGGCGCGGCGGGACGACAAGCGCCAGGCGGTGGCCAGGGCCGAAAGCATGGTCAATGTCTTCAAGGCGACCCTGAAGCAGGCCAGCGCGGCCCTGAAGCTGGCCGAGATCGCCCTCGGCTACGCCACCATCCGGGCCCCTTTTCCCGGGGTGATCACCGCCCGTCACACCGAGGCCGGGGCCTATGTGGACGTCGGCGCGGCGGTGGTCACCATGGTCAATGACGGGACCCTGGAAATCGAGGCCGCCGTGCCGGCGGCGCGGATCGCCGGCCTGAGCCCGGGTACGATGGTCGATGTGACCATAGCCGGGGCCGGCCGCTACCGGGCGACCGTGCGCGCCGTGGTGCCCGAGGAAAACCCGTTGACCCGCACCCGCCTGGTCCGCTTCACCCCCCATTTCGACGATACGGCGACGGCGCTTGCCGCCAACCAGAGCGTCACCCTTGACATTCCCGTCGGCCGTCCGCGCGATGTGGTCACCGTGCATAAGGACGCGGTGCTCAACCGCAAAGGCAAGACGCTTGTTTTCGTCCTCGTCGACGGCAAGGCGCAGATCCGCCCGGTCCGGCTTGGCGAGGCGGTGGGCGGGCGTTTCGAGGTCCTGAAGGGACTCATAATCGGCGACCTGGTGGTGGTGCGCGGCAACGAACGGCTGCTCCCGGGCCAAGAGGTGAGGATCAAGGGGACGTCATAAATGAGCCTGGATAGATGAACCTGATCGAGTATTCCATCCAGCGGCCGGTGGCGGTCATGGCCGCCGTTCTCATGGTGCTCATGTTCGGGGCGGTGGCGTTGATCACGATTCCGATTCAGCTCACCCCCGACGTGCGCAGGCCCGTGATCAGCATTCAGACCGTGTGGCCGGGGGCGGCGCCGGCGGAGATCGAGCGCGAGATCGTCAACCGGCAGGAAGACGAGCTGAAGGGCCTCGAGGGGCTGGAAAAGATCACCAGCCGGTCCCAGGACGGCCGCGCCCGCATCAACCTGGAATTCAACATCAACCAGGATATGGACAAGGCGCTGCTCCTGGTGGCCAACCGGCTGGATCGGGTCTCCGGCTATCCGGACGAGGCCCGCGAGCCCACGTTCAAGACATCGACCACAGAGGACAACCCCATCACCTGGATCATACTGCGCCGGGTTGCGGGCAACGACCGGGACATCAACAGTTACGGCGACTTCATCGAAGACGTCATCAAGGACCGCCTGGAACGGGTGCCCGGCGTCTCGCGCGCCAATGTCTACGGCGGCAGCGAGCGGGAGTTGCAGGTGATCGTGGAGCCCGAGCGCATGGCCCGGTACGGCCTGACGGTGACCGACCTGGTGCGCGCCCTGCGCGGCGCCAACGCTTCCATTTCGGCCGGCTACGTGGACGAAGGAAAGCGCCGCTACGTGGTGCGCAGCCAGGGCGAGATCTCGACCCTCGAGGACGCGCGCCGGGTGGTCCTGCGCACCACGCGCGATCCGGCCACCGGCGGGGTGGCGCGGGTCACCGTCGGCGACATCGCCACGGTCAAATTTGCCCACAAGGAGCCGACGGCGCAAATCCGCTTCCTCGGCGATACGGCCATCGCCGTCAACGCCGTGCGCCAGACCGGGGCCAACGTCATCGAGACCATGCAGGGGATCCGCGATGCGATCGACGAACTCAACGAATCGGCCCTCCCCGACGCCGGCCTTTACCTGACACAGGTCTACGACGAGACCGTGTACATCAACTCCTCCATCGATCTGGTGCAACAGAACATCTACGTGGGCGGGACGCTGGCGGCCCTGATATTGCTGATTTTCCTGCGCTCCGTGCGTGCCACCCTGGTGATTTCCCTGGCCATTCCGGTCTCCATCATCGGCGCCTTCGTCGCCATGGCGGCGCTTGGGCGCTCCCTCAACGTGATCTCGCTGGCCGGCATCGCGTTCGCCGTCGGCATGGTCGTGGACGCCGCCATCGTCGTCCTCGAAAACATCTTCCGGCTGCGCGAGAAAGGCTATTCGCGCACCGAGGCGGCCCTTGTCGGCACCTCCCAGGTGTGGGGCGCGGTGCTGGTTTCGGCCCTGACGACGGTGATGGTGTTCGTTCCCATCCTGGTGATGAAACTGGAAGTGGGCCAGCTTTTCCGCGACATCGCGGTGGCGCTCTCGATGGCGGTTCTGCTCTCTCTTGTGGTCTCCATCACCGTCATCCCGGCGCTTGCCCGGCGGCTGCTCGGCGATCCCAGGCCGGAAAGCGGGGTGCGGGTGAGACTGCCGGTCATCGACCCCTTCGCCCGCTTCTTCGTCCGCGCCGTGCTTGGCTTCACCCGCCGCGTGGCGCGCAGCCCGGCCCTGGCCGTTCTTGTCGTCGCCGTGATCTGCGGCGCCGCCGCGTCGGCCACGTATTTCTTCCTGCCCAAGCTCGATTACCTGCCCGATGGCAACCGCAACCTGGTGTTCGGCCACATTTCGCCGCCGCCCGGCTACAACCTGGAGACCACGGCGGAAATCGCCGGGGACATCGAGTCCGAGATCCGGCACCTGTGGTCGAGCGAGACCGGGCCGCAATCGGAACCCGGCCAGCCGCCGAAGATCCAGCGGTTCTTCTTTGTCGCGACCCGCGGCGTCACCTTCCTGGGCGCCGCCAGCGAGGAGCCGAGCCGGGTCAACGAGCTGATTCCGGTTTTGCAGCGGGCGGCCTTTCGCGAGCCGGGCACCTTCGGCATGATCAGCCAGCGGTCGTTGTTCGGCCGCGGCATTGGCGGCAGCCGCTCCATCGAGCTCAACATCTCCGGGCCCGAACTGGAGGAGATCCTGGACGTCGCGCTCAGGGCCGTCGGCCTTGTCGAGGACGCCATGCCGCGCGATCAGGGCACGCAGATTCGGCCCAAACCGGGCCTGGAGTTGGGCGCCCCGGAGGTGCGCATCATCCCCAACCGCCTGAAGCTCGCCGATAACGGGGTGACGGTCCGCGAACTGGGAGACACCCTGGATGTCTTCAACGACGGGCTCAGGCTGGCCGAGATCACCGTCGGCGGCAAGCGCATCGACCTGACGCTCAGGGGGCCGATGAACAGGGTCACGGAGACCCAGGGCATCGCCAACCTGCCGGTGGTCACCCGTTCCGGCATAATCCTGCCGGCAAGCTCGCTCGCCGACGTGGTGGTCACCGTGGGGCCGACGGAAATCCGTCACCTGGAACGGGTGCGCACGGTCACCCTGGAGATACGCCCGCCCGAGAAGGTTCCCCTGGAGGCGGCGATGGACACCCTGAGGACGGAGGTCATCGACAAGTTGCGGGCCCAGGGCCTGCCCAAGGGCGTGAAGTTGAGTCTGTCGGGCACGGCGGACAAGCTGACCCAAACCTGGGACGCCATGGTGATGCAGCTGGCGATGGCGATCGTCATCGTTTACCTGGTGATGGCGGTGCTGTTCGAAAGCTTCATCTACCCCTTCATCGTCATGCTGTCGGTGCCGCTGGCCACCGCGGGAGGCATCGGCGGGCTGGCGCTGCTCAACCTCTACACCTTCCAACCGTTGGACATGCTGACCCTGCTCGGGTTCGTCATCCTTATCGGCATCGTGGTCAACAACGCCATCCTGCTCGTCCACCAGACGTTGTTCCACATCCGCAGCGACGGCATGGCGGTCTCCGACGCCATCCTCGAAGCCACCCGCAACCGCATCCGGCCCATCTTCATGTCGACCCTGACCAGCGTCTTCGGCATGTTGCCGCTGGTGCTGATCCCGGGCGCCGGTTCGGAACTGTACCGGGGACTGGGTTCGGTGGTGGTTGGCGGGCTTGCCCTGTCGGCGATCCTGACCCTGGCCATCATCCCGCCGCTCCTGACCCTGGTCGCCGGCACCGTCGAGGCGGGACGGAAGCATCGGGGCGCCCTCAAGGAAGCGCCCGCAGAGTAGGTGCCCGAGCGGCGCCCCAACCTGCCCGACCGGTCTTGAAATCGGAGCGCGAGCGGCAATTTTTTTGTTGCGGCGCACAACGGTTGCTGCATCGCGTCATGTCATGCGGGAACACCTCATGATTTCATTTCCGTTGGAAGGGACCCGGCGGCAACCACAATTTGGGCCCACCGAACGGTCAATTCCCTGCATAACGTGTTGTAGTCCCTGGGAATGGCGCGACCGCGCCGGAACCGTCCGCCGGCGTCTCCCACCATGGTGGCCGACCGGCCCACGATGTTGCGGTGCACAACAAGAAGTGAAGTTTTGGCTGGTCGGCGGCTGTCTTGTTCTTTACATTTCGGTTATCGAATACAGGGACTCAGACGAAAAGGTGCGCGGCCACCGCGCCGGGAACCGGGCAACACGGCGGCGAAAAACGGTATCGGC
The DNA here is from genome assembly GCA_022572335.1 of Pseudomonadota bacterium. GTDB lineage: Bacteria > Pseudomonadota > Alphaproteobacteria > Rhodospirillales > 2-02-FULL-58-16 > JACZQZ01. The sequence continues at coordinate 2,164 of JACZWD010000142.1, read as the reverse complement.
CAAGCGAACGGTTCGGGCACGCGCAGACGTGGATTTAAAAAAAGTTTTTCCGGCCACTGCCGCCGGCGGGTGGTTCGGTGACAGGGAAATGCGGTATCGGGTTATGGATCTGGAAATACTCCATGAAAACGCGCGGCGTGCCAGCACGCTGCTCAAGGCCATGAGCAACCAGCACCGGCTGCTCATTCTTTGCCAGCTTTTGCGGGCGGAGCAATGCGTTGGCGACCTGGAACAAATCGTTGGCCTTAGCCAGTCGGCGCTGTCCCAGCATCTGGCCAGGCTGCGCCGCGACAACCTGGTGAAAACCCGCCGGTCGGCCCAGACGATTTATTATTCGTTGGTCGGCGACGAGGCGAGCGCCGTCATCGGGACGCTCTACGAACTTTACTGCGGCGCCACGGCGACACTGCGGTACGACCCCGAGCGCGAAACCCCCAAGACCGCGGCCTATTCGTGACGCCGGGCCCGGCATGGCGGGTGTGCGGCTCCGGAAGGCGCCGCCGCGTTAAGATTCTGTCCGGATAATCCGACACCGCCGGCCCCGGGGGGTGCCCCCGGGGGACACGGGGCGTGCCTTGACCGTCCCGCCCTGATAGGATGGCGGCATGGGGTTTTGGCCATGATCTTCCGCCAGTTGTTCGACAGCGTCTCGTGCACGTACACCTACCTTCTGGGCAGCCGCGCCGGCGGCGAGGCGGTGATCATCGATCCCGTCGTCGAGAGGGTGGACCGCTACATCCAGCTCCTGGAGGAGCTGGATCTCAAGCTGGTGAAGGCGGTCGACACCCATGTGCACGCGGACCACATCACCGGCCTCGGCGCGCTGCGCGACCGCACACGCTGCATTACCGTCATGGGGAAGGCAAGCAAGGTGGATGTGGTCTCCATGCGCGTCGACGACGGAGACACCATCGATATCGAAAACATCAGCCTGCGGGTGATCCACACCCCGGGGCATACGGATGATTCGTACTGTTTCCAGTTGCCGGACCGCGTGTTTACCGGCGACACCCTGCTGATCAGGGGAACGGGACGGACCGACTTCCAGCACGGCGACGCCCGTGCGGCGTACGATTCCCTGTTCAACAAGCTGCTCACCCTGCCCGACGAGACGCTGGTCTATCCCGGCCACGACTACAAGGGCGAGACCGTCAGCACCATCGGCGAGGAAAGGGCCTTCAACCCGCGTCTTCAGGTCAGCTCGGCCGAGGAGTACGCCGGGATCATGGACAACCTGAACCTGCCCGATCCGAAGCAGATGGACGTGGCCGTCCCGGCCAACCTGGCGGTCGGGTTTTCACAGACGGAACCGGAATTAAAGGCCGGGACGCTGTCCGTGGCGGAGGCCTTTGCCCGGTTGCCGGACGCCGTGTTCGTCGACCTGCGCGAGGACGGCGAACGGGCCCGCGACGGCGTCATTCCCGGCTCGGTGCACGTGCCCTATGGGAAGCTGGACGAGTACATCAAGCGCGGGGGCCTGCTCACGGCGATGGCCGCGCGGACGGGCAAGGGGCTGGTTCTCTATTGCGCCTTCGGCGAACGCTCGGCGCTCGCCCTGCAGGCCGTGCGCGAGGCCGGAATCGAGAACGTCCGCCACCTGGGCGGCGGGCTCGACGCATGGGTCAAGGCCAACGGGCCGCTGGAGTTGCGGGTCGACAAGTTCTAGGCGGCCGCCGGCCACTCCTTGGCCGGGCCGCGCCAGCGGGCCAAGGGCGACGCGCCCCGCGGAGCCGTGGCGTGGCGAGGGGGGTCAACACTCGGGCGGGGCCAGGATTTCGATCTCGCCCGGCGTCATGTCGATCGCGTAATCGCCGAAGTCCTGGTGCATGTCGCCGGCGATGCCGTCGGCCCGGTAGTGGACGTCGATCTCGAACGCCGGCACCGCGGCCCGGCTGGTGAGGGGAAAGAAGGCGAGCCGCATGCGCCACGCCGGCACGTCGTCGAGGCCCGCCGCGCGGGCCAGCGCCTGGCGTTCGCGCGCCGCCAGTTCGCCCATGATGGCGTTGATTTCCTCGGGTTCTTCCAGGCTGGCGCCCTCGAACACCACGCGGGCGAAGGGGCTCTCGCCGTCCCTGGCCGCACCGATGAGGGCGAGCAGGTGTTGGGTCGGAAACAGGGTGCCCGCGGGAAGGTCGATGGTGGTATCGGCGGGCTTGAGGAAACG
>JACZWD010000141.1 GCA_022572335.1 Pseudomonadota bacterium | reverse complement strand
CTTGGTAAGCCGCCGTTGCGGTCGCGTATGCGGCCCGTCGGAGGGCGTCGAAAAGTTTTGACGATGCGCCGCATCGCCTGCAACTTTCCTCCTGCCCGACGAGCCGCCTACGCGATCTCTATGAGTCATGATCAGCTTCCCTTGGTATAAGGGACACCGATACGGGATTCCGGAATGAACGGGTCGCCGGTCGCCCTTCGACAGGCTCAGGGCAAAACCCCGGCCGGGATTGCCATGATGCAGCGGCGTCGCGCGCCGGACGTGCCGATTACCTATCCGCTTTCGCCGGCAAGGCGGATTTGAAACCCTGGCAGCGGCAACGGCCGCTTTCGATCCGAAGAGACTACCAGGCGCCGCGCCGCCGCCCTCACAGAATCTCGCCGCCCTCGCGGAGCTTCTTCAAAAGCAGCAAATGACGATAGCCCAGGGCATGGGCCCTTTTGAAGTCCCGCAGGGCTTGGGTCGGTTCACCTTTCTTCTCGTAGGCGAGCCCCCGGTCGGCAAAGACCTGGGCATTGTCGGGCTCCAGGCGGATGGCCTCATCATAGTCCTCGATGGCGCGGTCGAATTGACCTTTCTTTCTGTAGACGTTCCCCCGGTTGCTGAAGGCTTGGGCAAAATCCGGTTTCAGGCGGATGGCCTCATCGTAGTCCTTGAGGGCCCGTCCGATTTGGCCGTTGTAATAATAGGCAGTGCCCCGGTTGGTGAAGGTTTCAGCAATATCGGGATTCAGGCGGATGGCCTCATTGTAGTCGGCGATGGCCCTGTCCAACAGGCCTTTGTTCTTGTAGGCAAGTCCCCGGTTGGCGAAGGCGATGGCGAGATTTCGCCCGGTGAACCGCCCCGACTGAATGTTCCGGGTACAGGCAATGATTCGGATGTCGGGATGGTTGCCACCGAACTCGCACATTCCTATTTCCTGCGAGAAATCCGCCTGGGCGGTTGGTGTCCATGCGGCCAGGAAGAGGACGGCGAGGGCTGCGTATCTGATCATATTCCCCTCTTTGTTGTCGGGGCATTCCGGCGTCCCGGATGGACAAGCCTAGCCGGAGCGGCGGCGGCGGCGCAACCATTGGGGTGTGTGGGTGGTATCTTATACCAAGGGGCGCTGATCATGACCCATAGAGACGGCTTACCAAGGTTTTCGGCCAGGAGCGTGCGCTGTGGCGATGCGGGGCATCGTAAAGCGTGCGCGACGCCGTCCGAAAGCCTTGGTAAGCCGCCGTTCCGGTCGCGTAGGCGGCCCGTCGGAGGGCGTCGAAAAGTTTTAACGATGCACCGCATCGCCTGCAACTTTCCTCCTACCCGACGAGCCGCCTACGCGATCTCTATGAGTCATGATCAGCGCCCCTTGGTATTAAGGGCGCCGGCGGCGCTATCGAGGCGGCCTGGAAGGGGGGCTTCGCGGCACACCGGATCAACATTTGAAGGTGCCTTCGACACTGGTCGAATAACCGTTGTTGGCGAGCACCCGCCTTTCGAGCATTGGTCGTCGATGTCCGCTTCTACCGACGGCGGACATCGATCGTCCGCCGGCTTACGACACGGGGAAATATAGGTCGGTGATCCAAAACGGTCCGTTCTGGAGTTCATAACGCCTCGTGCCCTGCCGTCCTGGTGGTGAAGTCCCCCTACCGCCGGCCGAACAGCTTCTCGATGTCGGCCAGCTTGAGCTCCACGTAGGTGGGCCGGCCGTGGCTGCACTGGCCGGAATGGGGCGTCGCCTCCATCTCGCGCAGCAGCGCGTTCATTTCGGCGACGTTCAGGCGGCGCCCGGCGCGCACGCTGCCGTGGCAGGCCATGGTCGCGCACACGTCGCCGAGGCGGTCCTTGAGTGTCAGCGCCTCGTCGACTTCGGCCAGGTCGTCGGCCAGGTCGCGGACCAGCCCCTTGACGTCCGCCTCGCCGAGCAGCGCCGGCACCTCGCGCACCACCACGGCGCCGGGGCCGAAGGGCTCGATGACCAGGCCCAGTTCCTCGAGCTCCCCGGCGCGCGCCGCGAGGCGCCCAGCGGCGGCCTCGTCGAGCTCCACCACTTCGGGGATGAGCAGCCCCTGGCGGGCCACCCCGTCCGCCGCCAGGGCCGCCTTGATGCGCTCGTGCACCAGCCGTTCGTGGGCGGCGTGCTGGTCGACGATGACGATGCCGTCGGCCGTCTGCGCGACGATATAGGTCTCATGCACCTGGGCCCGCGCCACGCCGAGGGGATAGTCGCCGGGTGTATCCGCCACGTCCGCCGCCCCGCCTGAAGCCGCGCCCGGCGGCGCCGCGGGCGGCGTCTCCAGGTTGGGCAGGGGCGCATGGAAGGCCGCCGCCGCCTCCGCCAGGCCGCGCCGGTGTCCCCCTAAGGGCGGCAGGGTCCCGGGGCGGGCCGCGCCGAGGGCCGCCATGGAAACGGTGGTGGAGGCGCGGTGGCCGGCCGCCGCCAGGGCGTGCTTGAGGGCGCCGACGATCAACCCGCGCACCAGGCCGGAATCGCGAAACCGCACCTCCGTCTTGGCCGGGTGCACGTTGACGTCGACGGCCGCCGCCGGGAGCTCCAGGAACAGGGCGACGAGCGGATAGCGGTCGGACGCCAGGAAGTCCCGGTAGGCCCCGCGGACGGCGCCGAAGAGCAGCTTGTCGCGCACCGGCCGGCCGTTGACGAACAGGAACTGCATGGCGGCGTTGCCCCGGTTGAGCGTCGGCAGCCCGATGTGGCCGGTGAGCCGGATCCCTTCGCGCTCGGCGTCGACGGCAAGGGCGTTGGCGGCGAAGGCGCGGCCCATGACGGCGCCCAGGCGCTCCAGCCGGGCGGCGAACAGGTCGCCCGCGGCCGGGGCCAGCTTGATCACGCTGCGGGTGCCGTCGCCGAGGGTAAAACCGATCCCCGGATGGGCCATGCCCAGGCGGTTGATCGCCTCCACCGCGTGGCCCATCTCCGTGCGCACGCTTTTCAGGAACTTCAGCCTGGCCGGGGTGGCGAAAAAGAGGTCCCGCACCTCGACCCGGGTGCCCGGCGGATGGGCCGCCGGCTTGGGCCCGCGCTTGCGCCCGCCGTCGACGGCCATGGTCCACGCCGAGTCCGCCCCCGGCGGCCGGCTGGTGATGGAAAGCCGGCTGACGGCGCCGATGGAGGGCAGGGCCTCGCCGCGGAACCCGAGGGTGGCGATGGCCGACAGGTCGTCCCCGGGCAGCTTGGAGGTGGCGTGGCGCTGCACCGCCAGTGCCAGCTCTTCCGCCGTCATGCCGCCGCCGTCGTCGGCCACCGAGATCAGGGCCCGGCCGCCGTCCTTGATCACCACGTCGATGCGCGTGGCGCCCGAATCGATGCTGTTCTCCACCAGTTCCTTGACCGCCGACGCCGGCCGCTCCACCACCTCGCCGGCGGCGATGCGGTTGACGACCGATTCGGGCAGCAGGCGGATGGTCATGGCGTCCTCGCTTTCAAGCCTTTGTAATGGTTGATCATGCCGTTGGTGGAGGAATCGTGGCCGGCGGCCGGGCCTGCGTCCCGCAGTTCCCCGAGGATGGTGCCGGCCAGCCGCTTGCCCAACTCGACGCCCCATTGGTCGAAGGAATTGATCTGCCAGATCACCCCCTGGACGAAGATCTTGTGCTCGTAGAGCGCCAGCACCATGCCCAGGGTATGGGGATCGAAGCGGCGCACCAGGATGGAATTGGTCGGCCGGTTGCCGGGGAACACCTTGTGGGGCAGCAGCCGGTCTAAGTCCCCGGCCCCCATCCCCGCCGCCTCCATCTGGGCCCGGGCCTCGGCTTCGGTCCGGCCCTTCATCAGGGCCTCGGTCTGGGCGAAGAAGTTGGCGAGCAGGATGGCGTGATGGTCGCCACCGGCGTGGGGACTTTCGGCGGCGGCGAGGAAATCGGCGGCGACCAGGGGCGTCCCCTGGTGGAGGAGCTGGTAGAACGCGTGCTGGCCGTTGGTGCCGGGCTCGCCGAAGACCACCGGGCCGGTGGCGTAGTCCACGGCGCGCCCGTCCCGGGTGACGCCCTTGCCGTTGCTTTCCATGTCGGCCTGCTGCAGGTAGGCGGGCAGGCGGCGCAGGTGCTGATCGTAGGGCAGCACGGCATGGCACGCGGCGCCCAGGAAATCCGTGTTCCACACGCCGAGCAGGGCCAGGATGACCGGCATGTTGGCCTCCAGGGCGGCGCCCAGGAAGTGTTCGTCCATGGCGCGGGCGCCGGCCAGCAGGGCTTCGAAGCGGTCCATGCCGACGGCGATGGCGATGGAGAGGCCGATGGCCGACCACAGGGAATAGCGCCCCCCCACCCAGTCCCAGAATTCGAACATGTTGGCCGGATCGATGCCGAACGCCGCCACCGCGTCGCGGTTGGCCGACAGCGCCGCGAAGTGCCGCGCCACGGCCCCATCCCCCAGGGCGCCGGTCAGCCAGGCGCGCGCCGCGGCCGCGTTGGCCACGGTCTCGGTGGTGGTGAAGGTCTTCGACGCGACCAGGAAGAGGGTGGTTTCCGGGTTTAGCCCCTTCAGGGTCCCGGCCATATGGCTGCCGTCGACGTTGGAGACGAAGTGGACGTCAAGGCCCGGCCGGTGATAAGGCGTCAGCGCCTCGACCACCATCGCCGGGCCCAGGTCGGAGCCGCCGATGCCGATGTTGACCACGTCGGTGACGGATTTCCCGGTCTCTCCCGTCCACGCGCCGTCGCGCACCGCGTCGGCGAACGCGCCCATGTGCGCGAGGACCGCGGTCACCCTGGGCATCACGTCCTCGCCGTCGACCAGGACCGGCGCGCCCGAACGGTTGCGCAACGCCGTGTGCAGGACGGCGCGGTCCTCGGTGGTGTTGATTTTCTCGCCCCGGAACATGCGCTCGCGCCAGCCCTCGACGTCGGCCTGGCGGGCGAGGTCGAACAACAGCGCCATGGTCTCGGCGGTGACGCGGTTCTTGGCGTAATCGAGGAACACCTCGCCGACGGAAAGCGAGAAGCGGGAAAAGCGCTCCGCGTCCCCGGCGAACAGGTCCCGCATGTGGACGCCGGCCACCGCCCGGTGGTGGGTTTCCAACGCCTTCCAGGCGGCGGAGCTTCTGACAGACGCCATCGATGTGGTCCGGTCCCCCTCCCCTTGGGGAGCGGCGTGAAGACTAACAGACAAAGCGGGCCACAACCACCCCGGGGGACGCCGAGGGAATAGGGTGTGTATTCATAGAGGATGTTGCGATTGGGATTGGGGCTCGCTTCCCGAAGTTCGCTAGTGACACAGGCTGTTCTCTAATTCGGGGGTTGGATGTGTAAAAACTATTTTCGAGGCCCGAGCGCGCAACGTCGATTCGCGTAATTGCCGTCGCAGGCAATAATGATTCACGCGTCCGCAATTGCCGAGTCTAGTGTTGCGCCGACGCTCTTCCGACCCGGGTTTTTGCACAGCCTGGACCCATAGCGGACATTCAGTAGATGATATGGTTCGGCAAGGAGGGGTATCGAAATTCTGCCGACAAGAGTCAGATTGACCGATCTCGGCTGGGCGGCGACCCTAACGGAGGGTTTGCCTGATTTCCACTAAGGTCACCTTCGTAACCGCCTCCATTGATTCCTCCAGAGCCACGGTCCTCTCGGCCACAATGATTGCCTTGTGGCGGCGACCGGGAGTCACTTAACCAATTGAAGATCATGGGAAAATTCGAAACAAAGCTGCCCATAGCGAGGACAGCCCCTAAATCAATACCTTGCCGCAATCGCTGATCTGGGAGACCATCATCAATAAACCTGGATGACAGCGCATGAATCCAGCCGATCAACGCAGGTTCGATGAGGCCTTGAAACGCCACCGGGGCGGCCGGCCCGACTTGGCTTGGCCCGTTTACACCGAACTTCGCGAATCCTACCCCGACGACGCGGAAATCAGCCACCTCATGGGGGTGGTCGCGTTCTAAAAAGGCGATCTTGAGGCCGCCGCCGTCCACGTGCAACGGGCGGTCGAACTGAACGACCAAGAACCTAAATATTTTGATACGCTCGGCGTCATTCACCTCGAGGCCGGCGACCCGCAAGCCGCGGAAAGGGTGTTACGCGAGGCCATCGCCATTGACCCGTCGTTTGCCGACGCCCACTACAACCTGGGGACCGTTTTTATCGCCCAGGGCAGGTCCGATGCGGCGGAAGCGGCCTATCGCCAAACCATTGAACTCGATCCTCAGAACGCCGAGGCATACCATAACCTGGGCGGCATCCTGAAGGCCGCTGGCCAGCGCGAAGAGGCGATCAATTACCTGCGCCGCGCCGATCAGCTGGCGCCGGGCAACTCCACCTTTCTCCTTAACCTGACCGACTGCCTGGAACGGCTGAGTCTGACCGAGGAAGCGACGGGGGCCGCGAAACGATTGCTCGAAGCGGTCCCGCACTCGGAGCTCGGGAATATCCTCATGGCACGAATCGAACGCCGGGCCGGCGACTTGGCGCCGGCGTTGTCTAGGCTAGAGCGGGTAGCCGCCAGCGCTACCGAATTAACCGTCCGCACCCGCGCGCTGTTCGACCTAGGCCACGTTCTCGATTTGCTGAACCGCCACGAGGAAGCCTTCCACGCCTTCGCCCGAGCCAACGGGCTGGTCGAAGAGTCACTCGACGCGGTCCGCAAGGCGAAACGGCTCGCCTTCGTCGAAGCCATCGGCCGCGATCGCGCCTGGTTCACGCCGGAACGGCTGGACAGCGACGCACTGCCCTCTGCTGGCGGGTCTGATGCAGAGGCGATGGCGCCCATCTTCATGGTCGGATTTCCGCGCTCCGGCACAACGCTGTTCGAGCAAATCCTGGAGGCCCACCCGGATCTGACTACGTCGGGCGAATTGAGTCCCCTGGCTGTCGTCAAGAGAGAAATCCAGCAAGGCGGCGCCTACCCCGATTGCCTGGAATCGCCCGGTGCACCGGACATGTCCCACTGGCGGAGGGTGTTTTTCCAGTACGCGGAATCCGTCTTCGGAGAGCGGCTGCAGGGCCGGTGGTTAGAGCACATTCCGAGCTGAGGGAATCGGTTTTAGGGATTCCCATTTGGTGGTGGATGTGATTCAACATGCTGGCTGGAGAAGGAGGCCAGCATGGATGGGAATGAGCCTCTCGAACGACCTTCGTG
>JACZWD010000140.1 GCA_022572335.1 Pseudomonadota bacterium | reverse complement strand
TTATACCAAGGGACGCTGATCATGACCCGACGAGCCGGCTTACCAAGGTTTTCGGCCCTAAGCGTGCGCCGTGGCGATGCGGGGCATCGCGAAGCGTGCGCGACGCCGTCCGAAAGCCTTGGTAAGCAGCCGTTGCGGTCGCGTATGCGGCCCGTCGGAGGGCGTCGAAAAGTTTTGACGATGCCCCCGCATCGCCGGCAACGTTCCTCCTGCCCGACGAGCCGCCTACGCGATCTCTATGAGTCATGATCAGCGCCCCTTGGTATTACTTTCACCATTTCGCGCACCATACGACGGTCTTCCGAGGTTTCCGGCTGGGAGCGCGGCGCGCCGTGATGGTGGAGCATCACAAGCGGCGCGCGACGACACCGGGGGCCGCGGGGGCGTCCCCCGCATACCGTAGCCGGGGGACACCCCCCGGTGGCCCCCTGGGGCGGCGGGACCGGTCAACCGAAACCCAGGACGTCGCCCATGGAATAGAGGCCCGGCGGCCTGCCTTCGGTCCATAACGCCGCGCGCACGGCGCCGCGGGCGAATACGGCGCGCGAGGACGCCTTGTGTACGAGCTCGACGCGCTCGCCCTCGCCGGCGAAGATCACCGCGTGCTCGCCGGCCACGTCGCCGCCCCTGAGGGTGGCGAAGCCGATGTCGCCGGCCCGCCTTGGCCCGGTGTGGCCGTCGCGGACCCGCTGGGACACGCTCTCCAGCCGGACACCGCGCCCGGCGGCGGCGGCGGCGCCCAGGGCCAACGCCGTTCCAGACGGCGCGTCCACCTTGTGGCGGTGGTGCATCTCGACGATCTCGATGTCGTACTCGTCTCCGAGAATGCGGGCGCAGCGCTCGGTCAGGCCCAACAAAAGATTGACGCCGGGGCTCATGTTGGCGGCCTGAACCACGGCGCACCGCCGGGCGGCCTGGGCGAGGGCGTCATGATGGGCGGCCTCGAGCCCGGTGGTCCCGACCACGAGCGCCACGCCGTGCTCGGCGGCCAGCGCCGCGTGGATGGCGGTGACGTCGGGAGACGTGAAGTCGATCACGGCGTCCGATCGGGTGAAAAGGGCCTTTGCGTCGTCGCCGACCTCGATCCCCGCCGGCTCCCCCCCGGCGAGAGCCGCCACATCGCTCCCCAGGGCGGCGCTTCCCGGCTGCTCGGTGCCGCCGGCCAGCGTACAGCCGGCGCCTGCCAGGACCTCGCTCACCACCATGCGGCCCATGCGCCCGGCGCAGCCGACGATTCCGATGTTCATGGCCTCCCCCCCTTTCTGCGGCCGGCGCCGGCGTGCCGCGGACCGCGTTACTCCTTCAAGTCCTCCCACAGTTCCTTGACCTTGGAGAAGAACCCATGGGCTTCCGGACTGTGCCGGGCGCTGTTGGTCTCCGATTCGAACGTGCGCAACAGTTCGCGCTGTTTGGCCGTCAGGTTCACCGGCGTCTCCACCACCGCCTGGACGAACATGTCGCCGCGGGCGCTGGAGCGGAGCACGGTCATACCCTTGCCCTTGAGGCGGAACTGGTGCCCGGTCTGGGTTCCGGACGGGATGGTGACGCGGGCGCGGGCGCTGTCCACGGTCGGCACCTCGATGGTGCCGCCGAGCACCGCGGTGGTCATGGGAATGGGCACCCGGCAATAGATGTTGGCCCCGTCGCGCTGGAAGATGCGGTGCGGCGCGATGGTCAGGAAGATGTACAGATCACCCGGCGGGGCGCCGCGCAGCCCCGCCTCGCCCTCGCCGGCGAGGCGGATGCGGGTGCCGTCCTCGACGCCGACGGGGATGGTCACCGACAGGGTCTTTTCCTTCTGCACCCGCCCCGCCCCGCCGCAGGTTCTGCACGGTTCCTTGATGACCTTGCCGCCGCCCTGGCACGACGGACAGGTGCGCTCGACGGTGAAGAAGCCCGACTGGGAACGGATTCTGCCGTGGCCGCGGCAGGTGGCGCAGGTTACGGGCGGCGCCCCGCCGGCCCCGCCGCTGCCTTTGCAGGCCCCGCAGGTAACCGATGTGGGGACCCGGATGGTCGCCTTTTTGCCCCGGAAGGCGTCCTCGATGGAGACCTCCATGTTATAGCGCAGGTCGCCGCCGCGTCCCGTGCCGGCGCCGCCGCGCCGCTCCGCACCCTGGACGAAGTCGCCGAACATCTCGTCGAAGATGTCGGCGAAACCGGTGGCGAAGCCGCGTTCGAAGCCGCCCGGCCCGCCACCACCCGCCTCGAAGGCGGCGTGGCCGAAGCGGTCGTAGGCGGCGCGCTTCTGCTCGTCCTTGAGCACATGGTAGGCCTCGGCGATTTCCTTGAATTTCATTTCCGCGGCCTTGCTGCCGGGATTGCGGTCGGGGTGGTACTCCATGGCCAGCTTGCGGTAGGCCCGCTTGATCGCGTCCGTGCCGGCGACCTTGTCCACCCCGAGCTGGGCGTAATAATCCTCTTTGGCCATCAGGTGCGCCTCACGGAAACGCGCGGCCCGGGCGCAAGGTCACGGTCCGCCGGAGAGGTGTGCATGCCTTGTCCGTCCCTCGGGCGGTGCGCGGCTATTTGTCCTTGGTGTCCTTTTTCGGCTCGTCCTTGTCCGGGTCCACCTCCTCGAAGTCGGCGTCGACCACCTTGGGATCCGCGGGCCCTCCCGGCGGCGGCGTACCGCCGTCGGTGGGTTCGGCGTCGGCCGCTTCCGCTTCCTGGCTGGCCTTGTACATGGCCTCGCCCAATTTCATGGCGGCCTGGGCCAAGGCTTCGGTCTTGCCCTTGATGGCCTCGGTGTCGTCGCCTTCGACGGCCTCGCGCAGATCCTTGACGGCGTTTTCGATGGCCTGCTTTTCGTCCTCGGAAACCTTGTCGCCGAATTCCTCGAGGTTTTTCCCGGTGGTATGGACGAGGGCGTCGGCGTGGTTGCGGGCCTCCACCAGCTCGCGGCGCTGCTTGTCTTCCTCGGCGTGTTGTTCGGCTTCGTTCACCATGCGGTCGATGTCGCCTTCGGAAAGCCCGCCCGAGGCCTGGATGCGGATCTGCTGTTCCTTGCCGGTGGCCTTGTCCTTGGCGGAAACGTTGACGATGCCGTTGGCGTCGATGTCGAAGGTGACATCGATCTGGGGCACGCCACGCGCCGACGGCGGAATGCCGATCAGGTCGAACTGACCCAACACCTTGTTGTCGGCGGCCATTTCGCGCTCCCCCTGGAAGACGCGGATGGTGACCGCCGTCTGGCCATCCTCGGCGGTGGAGAAGACCTGGTTCTTGCGGGTCGGAATGGTGGTGTTGCGGTCGATCAGCCGGGTGAACACGCCGCCCAGGGTCTCGATGCCCAGGGACAGCGGGGTGACGTCGAGAAGCAGCACGTCCTTGACCTCGCCGGTGAGCACGCCGCCCTGGATGGCGGCGCCGACGGCCACCACTTCGTCGGGGTTGACGCCCTTGTGGGGCTCGCGGCCGAAAAAGTCCCTGACCGTTTCCACGATCTTGGGCATGCGGGTCATGCCGCCGACCAGGATGATCTCGTCGATCTCCGCCGCCGACAGCCCGGCGTCCTTCAGCGCCTTCTTGCACGGCCCGACGGTTTTCTGGACCAGGTCCTCGACCAGGGCCTCGAGCTTGGCCCGGGTGAGCTTGATGTTCAGGTGCTTGGGCCCGGCCTGGTCGGCGGTGATGAAGGGCAGGTTGATCTCCGTCTGCATGGCGCTGGAGAGCTCGATCTTGGCCTTTTCCGCCTCTTCGCGCAGGCGCTGCAGGGCCAGCTTGTCGGCGAGCAGGTCGATGCCGGTGTCCTTCTTGAACTCTTCGGCCAGGTAGTCGACGATTCGCTTGTCGAAGTCCTCGCCGCCGAGGAAGGTGTCGCCGTTGGTGGCCTTGACCTCGAAGACGCCGTCGCCGATCTCGAGAATGGAGATGTCGAACGTTCCGCCGCCCAGGTCGTACACCGCGATGGTGCCCGATCCCTGCTTTTCGAGGCCGTAGGCGAGCGCCGCCGCCGTCGGCTCGTTGATGATGCGCAGAACCTCGAGCCCGGCGATCTTGCCGGCGTCCTTGGTCGCCTGGCGCTGGGAGTCGTCGAAGTAGGCGGGCACGGTGATGACCGCCTGGGTGACCTCCTCGCCGAGATAGGCCTCGGCGGTCTCCTTCATCTTCTGGACGATGAAGGCGCTGATCTGGCTGGGGCTGTATTTCTTGCCGTCGACCTTGACCCAGGCGTCGCCGTTCTCCCCCTTGACGATGCTGTAGGAGACCAGCTCCTGGTCCTTTTTGGTTATGGGATCGTCGTGGCGGCGGCCGATCAGGCGCTTGATCGAATACAGCGTGTTTTCCGAATTCGTCACCGCCTGGCGCTTGGCCGGCTGTCCGATCAGGCGTTCGCCGGAATTGGTGAACGCGACCATGGACGGCGTGGTGCGCTGGCCCTCGGCGTTCTCTATGACCTTTCCGTTCTTGCCGTCCATCACGGCAACGCAGGAGTTGGTGGTCCCGAGGTCGATCCCGATTACCTTGCTCATAATGTCCCCATCACTTCCGGCAGAGTCCCGCGGCCCGGAAAGGCACCCCGGGAATTCCCGCAATCATACCCTATATTGTCCCCGGGCCGCGCCCAACACGCAATCCCAGTCCCGAACAAAGGTCTGTCGGACATATATGTCGGTCCCACGGAGCGCGCAACCGCCACCGCCTGGAATTCCTTCAAGGTGCGGGGCCCATTTGACCCCGCGCCGGCGACGGGAAGCGCGCCCGGGCGGTGGTCCGCGCCCCCTGGACAGGGATCGGGAATCGGCCTTTAGTGCCCTGGCGACGCCGGTGGGGACTCGGCTCCCATGATCATCTCGGCCAGCTACAAGACCGACATTCCCGCGTTTTACGGCGACTGGTTCATGAATCGCCTGAAGGCGGGGTATTGCCGCATGGTCAACCCCTATGGCCGGCAGGTTCTGACGGTGCCCCTGGACCATGACACCGTGGACGGTTTCGTTTTCTGGACCAGGAACCTGGGGCCGTTCCTCGGCCATCTGCGCGAGGTCGGCCGGCTGGGCTATCCGTTCGTCGTGCACGTGACGGTCACCGGCTATCCCCGCGCCCTCGACTACGCCACCATCGATGCGGCGCGCGCCGCCGGCCACCTGCGCGCCACGGCCCGCGCCTTCGGCGCCCGGGTCCCGGTGTGGCGCTACGATCCCATCGTGTTCACGTCGCTGACGCCGCCGGCGTGGCACCGCGCCACCTTCGCCCGCCTGGCCGCGTCCCTGGCCGGCCACGTGGACGAGGTGGTGGTGTCGTTCGCCCACGTCTACCGCAAGACGGAGCGCAACATGGCGGCGGCGGCGCGGGCCTTCCGCTTCGACTGGCGCGACCCGGACGCCGACGAGAAACGCGCCCTGCTCGCCGACCTGGCGGCGCGCGCCGACGACGCCGGCATGGCGCTGACCCTCTGCGGCCAGCCCGAACTGCTGGTCGACGGCGTCGCCGAGGCGCGCTGCATCGACGCCGGGCGCCTGGGCGACGTGGCCGGCGCCCCGATCGCCGGCGTGCGCAAGGCCCACCGCGACCGCTGCGCATGCTGGGCGTCGCGCGACATCGGCGAATACGACACCTGCCCCCACGGCTGCGTCTACTGCTACGCGGTCAACAGCAGAACCGCCGCAAAGCGGTATTATCGCTCGCACGATCCGAAGTCCGAGTTTTTGGGAAAGCGAGGGGAAAGCCGCGCTCGGGTTGATTAGCGCTGTACCCTCCGCCGCTTTTCATCCCACAATCGTTATAATTGTGGTTAACTCAAGCGGGTGCACGTATTTCCTGAAGAAGTGGATTGTCCTTGATGGAAGCCATAATTGCCGGGCTGGTGGTGGCGGCGATCGGCGGCATCCCGTGGTGGTTGCTCGGAAAGCCGTCCTTTGAGGAGATGCGCCGATTTGCCGGATTCTATTTCTATACGACCCCTCCTGGCACGGAATTCGTGGTTCTGGTTGCCGATCTCCGGGACGACAACAACCTGGTGCAGACGGCCCTACTTGCGGGAGCTCTCGAGGAATCAGGCGGCCTGGAGGTCGTTCGCACAGGTCGTACATTGGTGGCGTCGGGCGTCAAGAAGGATTTGAAAAAGCCCGAGGACACCGGGCAACGTTGGCTGTCGGATAAAAACGCCGACGTGCTGGTCTGGGGGCAGGATACCGGTTCCAATTTGATACTCCGCTTTCTGGCTCGCACAGGACAAGGAACCGTTCCCGAGAGCGGTAACCGTTTCGGGCATGAGCTAGAGCTTCCGCGAAACTTCGAAAATGTTCTGGGGACAGCGCTCGTGGCGGCGGCCCTGTCCCACGTTGCCCCGGCCACGGAGCAAACGGGAACGTACTTGGTTTCCCTGCTTCGCCCCGTCGCGACGAAACTGAAAACCTTGTTGGCCGAACGTGCCGCCGGACTCCCGCTTGAAACGAGAGCGAATTTGCATGCCTCCCTTGGATTGGCCGCATGGGTTGTCGGCGGGCAATCCGGGGAAAACAACTGGCTGGAGGAGGCGGTGGCGGCCTGCCGGGCGGCGCTGAAGGAATGGACCCGCGAGCGGGTGCCCCTGCAATGGGCCATGACCCAGAACAACCTGGGCAACGCGCTATGGACGCTCGGCGAGCGCGAAAGCGGCACGGCAAGGCTGAAGGAGGCGGTGGCGGCCTACCGGGCGGCGCTGGAGGAACGGACCCGCGAGCGGGTGCCCCTGCAATGGGCCATGACCCAGAACAACCTGGGCGCCGCGCTAACGACACTCGGCGAGCGGGAAAGTGGCACGGCAAGGCTGGAGGAGGCGGTGGCTGCCTGCCGGGCGGCGCTGGAGGAATCGACCCGCGAGCGCGTGCCCCTGGATTGGGCCATGACCCAGAACAACCTGGGCAACGCGCTAACGAGGCTCGGCGAGCGCGAAAGCGGCACGGCAAGGCTGAAGGAGGCGGTTGCGGCCTACCGGGCGGCGCTGGAGGAACGGACCCGCGAGCGGGTGCCCCTGGATTGGGCCATGACCCAGAACAACCTGGGCAACGCGCTAACGGCGCTCGGCGAGCGGGAAAGCGGCACGGCAAGGCTGGAGGAGGCGGTGGCTGCCTGCCGGGCGGCGCTGAAGGAATGGACCCGCGAGCGCGTGCCC
>JACZWD010000139.1 GCA_022572335.1 Pseudomonadota bacterium | reverse complement strand
TACCAAGGCTTTCGGACGGCGTCGCGCACGCTTCGCGATGCCCCGCATCGCCACGGCGCACGCTTAGGGCCGAAAACCTTGGTAAGCCGGCTCGTCGGGTCATGATCAGCGTCCCTTGGTATAAGTGCCTGTTTGACAAAACGCTTTCTCTGATTACATGAGAGACGGGATGGGGTAGAATGGCCCCGCCGAAAACGTTGCATACAAGGGGTTTTCCATGCCGGACGGCAACGCCGCCACCGACGAGCAGACCATCCAGATTTCCGACAATGCGGCCAGGCGCATCTCCGAGCTGGTCGAGCAGGAAGGAAAGGCGGACGTGATGCTGCGCATCGTCATCTCGGGCGGCGGCTGCTCGGGGTTCCGCTACGGCTTCGAGCTCGACGACAAGAAGACCGGCGAGGACCTGGTCTTCGAGCGCAATGGCATCCGCGTCGTGGTGGACGGGGTTTCGCTGGACCTGATCAAGGGCGCCGAGCTGGACTACGTGGAGGACCTGATCGGGTCGTTCTTCGCGCTGAAGAACCCCAACGCCTCGTCGACCTGCGGCTGCGGCACCTCGTTCTCCATCTGACGGCGGCCGCCGACCTGTGCTAATAAGGGGCCCGCGTGACGCGGGTCTTTTTCATGGGCGGGCCGGGGTACGGATGGTCAGGATCGCCACCTGGAACGTGAACTCGATCAAGGCGCGGCTTCCCGTCTTCGTCGACTGGCTGAAGGGTTTCGCGCCGGACGTGGTGCTCCTGCAAGAGACCAAGACCACCGACGAGAACTTCCCGCGGCTTGAGATCGGGGAACTGGGATACAACGTGTCCGTCGCCGGGCAGAAGACGTACAACGGCGTCGCCGTGCTTTCCAGGTTTCCCATCGAGGTGGTGCGGACGGCCCTGCCCGGGGACGACGCCGACGCCCAGGCCCGCTATATCGAGGCGGTCACCGGCGGCGTGCGCGTCGCCTCCATCTATCTGCCCAACGGCAACCCGGTGGACACGGACAAGTTCGCCTACAAGCTGGCGTGGATGGAGCGCCTGTACGCCCACGTGCCCGGCCTGCTGGCCACGGAGGACGCGTTCGTGCTCGGCGGCGACTACAACGTGGCGCCCGAAGAAGGCGACGTCTTCGACCCCGAAGGCTGGCGGGACGACGCCCTGTGCCGGGCCGAATCCCGCGCCGCCCTGCGCAGGATCATGCACCTCGGCCTGACCGACGCCTTCCGCGCCCTGACCGGCGAGACCGGCCGCTACACCTGGTGGGACTACCGGGCCGGCGCCTGGGCGCGCGACCACGGCCTGCGCATCGACCATCTGCTGCTCTCGCCCCAGGCCGCCGACCGGCTTCAGGCGTGCGGCATCGACCGCACCCCAAGGGGCCGCGAGAAGGCGTCCGACCACACCCCGGTGTGGTGCGAGCTCGGCGAATAGGAGGCAACCATGGAACGCGAATTCACCGGCGGCTGCCTGTGCGGCGCCGTGCGCTACCGGGCCGCCGGCGAGCCCCTGGTGGTCACCCACTGCCATTGCGGCCTGTGCCGCAAGGCGAGCGGCGCGCCCTTCGTCACCTGGGTCGCCTTCCCCACCGACGCCTTCGCCTTCACCAGGGGCGAGGCGCGCGTCTACCGTGCCACGGAGAAGGCCGGGCGCGGCTTCTGCCCGGCCTGCGGCAGCCAGCTCACCTTCCGCCACGCGGAAAGCGCCCACCAGGTGGACGTCACCGTGGGCAGCCTGGACGACCCGGACGCGGTCACCCCCGTCGACCACATCTGGGCCTCCAGCCAGGTCGCCTGGCTCACCATGGACGACGGCCTGCCGCGGCACCGGGGGGAGCGCGGCGAGGGCTGATCCCAACAATCACAGGTCCGGGGTACGCTCCCTCATCCCAGTGAAACTGGCTTGCGCCAGGCCCCGCCGCGCGCGATTTCCAGGGCGCAGGGAGTTCATTGGCGTGCCTATATGTAAGCATTGCTTGACAGTAATGTAAGAATATCTTTTAACGGCGATGTCGTTTTATACGCGGCGCGGATGGCCAACCCCATCGATCCGAAATCCGGATTGGCCGTTCCGGGCGGGCTTTCTTTGGGACGGTTTGCCGTGATCGGCGCTTACCAGGAGATTTCCCATGCCTCCCTTCTTCACCCTCAGGCAAGTGGTCAGCCAGACCCGCGCCCGTCCCGCCGACGTGCTCAACGTCAAGCGGGCCCTCAACCGCATGGGTTTATGACGTGCCCGACTACGGCATGACGCCCTATGCGGACCGGACGATGTTCGACGGCATAAGGCGCTTTCAGCACGCCAACGGGCTGCGAGTGGACGGCGTCATGCAACGCGGCCACGCAACCGAGCGCGCCATGAACGACGCTTTGCGCTTGGCAAGCGCAGAAAAGCGGGAAGGGCCGAAACCAAGTCAGGAGGATTCCCAACGGATCAAGGACCTGAAATCCGAGCTAAAGAGGATCAACGAGAGGATAAAGGGTGTGGAATTCCTCATGCGCCGGGCAGGGGAGGCCTCGAACCCTTTTGTCGCGTTGATTATCGTCAACGAGAAGATCGGCCTGGTAGAGGAGCGGAAAAAGATTGAGGCGGAGCTCTCCAGACTAAAGGGGGGAAAATAAGGCGTCAGAAAAGAAACGATCGGTTCCAGATCACGTTGTGGAAGGTGGAAGACGAGCGTGACCACCGGATGGGGCCTGATACAGCGGACAGAAAAGACCCCCGCCGGAGCAATCGTTCACAGCATGCGCCGGGCCGAAACGGAGACTGTTCTACCGTTACGACGTGCATTGTGTTAATTTTCCCGCTTTGCATATGTGAGCTCAGGCCCGCGATGTCGGCACGGATTCACAAACTGAATCGGCCCTGGGTGGCCGCGGCGGCCATGGCGGCGGTGGCCGGGGGACTGTCTGCGGTTTCCCCTCCGTCCCATGCCGGCGTCGACCCGGAATTGGTCTGCCCGCGGTCCACAACCACAGAGACCGTTGCCGAGCCCGGGCGGCTCGTCACCAAGTTCGATCTCACCGTGTTCCGCCACCATAAGTCTCGCCGTGTGATGAATGCCGTCCACAAATGGGCCGGACCAATCCGCATTGACTTTGTCGGAACGCCGTACCCTTACAGAGACCATGTCGAGCGCGTGTTCCGCGATCTCTCCTGTCTGACCAATCTTCGCATATACATCCACGAGAAAAATCAGGAAGAGCCCGGGTTTGACGCAAATTTTAATGTATCCATGCTCTCGAGGGACGAGCTTGATCCCCTCGGGCGGCGAGAAAATTTGGATGCAGAATCATTGAAGTACTACTTATGTTTTGTGGCTGGGGGTCTGGACCTTCAACAGGATGACGCAGACGATCTGTTCGCGGCCATCGGCATTGTGGACGACCTGTCCGAAGCCGAGACGCGCCATTGCTTCGTCAGGCTGATGACGCGGGCGCTCGGCCTGTTCGCCGACTCCGACGTGGTTCAGCCGTCCGTTTTCAGCCCCGACGGCGCGAAGCTGGACTATCTGTCCGTCAACGACAAGATCATCCTCCGCACCCTTTACGATCCGCGCATCGAGCGGGGCATGAAGCGCGAAGACGCCATGGAGATCGCCCGCGAGATCATCCCCGAGCTGGTCAAGGCCGTGCGCGAACGGGGCGTGGAGGCCCTCTATCAGCGCTAGGCCGCCCGGCTCGCGCCCGCGGCTTCGCCATGCCCGCCGGACCGGGCCCGTCGCAGGGGCCACAGTCACCAATGTACCGCCAATCAAGAATTCAGGGTTCGCTTCGTCATCTCGGCAAATCCGTCTTGCGCCAAGCGCTGCCGCGCCGGCTTTCCAAGGCGCCCTAAGGCCCCGCACCCCTCAGGCTTTTAGGGGCCTAAGGCCTTAAGAAAAAGCGGGAGTTCAGGGGTGCGACGTGTAGCCGCTGAAATCCTGTTCCTGACCGTAACCGGGCTCCAGGTCCTGTCCACCGTGTTCGGTAAGTTCTATGACGTTGCGGTCGGGGTCGCGGATGAACATGGATACCATGTCGCCGGTGAAGCGGAAGGGACCGCCGGTAATTTCTATGCCCATCCCTTCCAGGGCGGCTATGGCCACTTCGATGGACTCGACGCGCAACGCCGCATGGGTATAGCCCGAGTACTTCGCGTCGACGTCCATGAGAATGTTGGTGCCCGTATCCTTGGTGCTCGGACCCAGCAGGTTGACGACGACTCCGCCCGGGTGCCTCATGATGACCGGGTGCCCCTCGCGGAATCCGGCATCCCGGACGAACCGGAAGCCGAGCCGCTGGTAGAACCTGCGCGACCGTTCCAGGTCGCTGATGCGAATACCCAGATGGTCCACGTGGGTGATGTTCAGCATGGCCTCTCCCTCCCTTGAGCAACCGGCGTCGGTGACATGATTTGCGCGACCGCTCGATCGGTCGGTGAATACCGGCAAATGCGGAATTTGTCCACAGGGCCTATGGCGCCCTGGAAAGCCCACCCGGCGGCACCACGCACGCACCGGCCCGATCTTTGTTGCGCGCGCGGCGCGCGCCCGATAATCATTACCCAAGCCGCTGAAATACACGCCGTAACCGGGAGGAGGCACCCATGCAGGCGTTCGACAAGAGCAAGCTGCCCAGCCGCCACGTCACCGAGGGGCCGGAGCGGGCGCCGCACCGTTCGTTCTACCATGCGATGGGGATGACGGAAGCGGACATCCACCGGCCGCTGATCGGCGTCGTCACCAGCTGGAACGAGACCGCGCCGTGCAACATCTCCCTGTCGCGCCAGGCCAAGGTGGTCAAGCAGGGCGTCAAGGCGGCCGGGGGCACGCCGCGCGAGTTCACCACGATCACCGTCACCGACGGCATCGCCATGGGCCACCAGGGCATGAAGTCGTCCCTGGTCAGCCGCGAGGTCATCGCCGATTCCGTCGAGCTCACCATGCGCGGGCACTGCTACGACGCCCTGGTCGGCGTCGCCGGCTGCGACAAGACCCTGCCCGGCCTGATGATGGCCATGCTCAGGCTCAACGTCCCTTCCGTATTCCTGTACGGCGGCTCCATCCTGCCCGGACGGTTCCGCAACAGAGACGTCACCGTGGTCGACGTGTTCGAGGCGGTAGGCGAGCACGCCGCCGGCAAGATGGACCTGGCGACCCTGCACGAGCTCGAAGCCGTCGCCTGCCCGTCCGCCGGGTCCTGCGGCGGCCAGTTCACGGCCAACACCATGGCCTGCGTGTCCGAGGCCGTCGGCCTGGCCCTGCCCGGCTCGGCCGGGGCGCCGGCGCCTTATGAATCCCGGGACGCCTTCGCCGAGCAATCCGGCGAGCAGGTCATGGAGCTGCTGGCCCGGGGCATCCGGCCGCGCGACATCGTCACCCGGGAGGCCCTGGAGAACGCCGCCGTCGTCGTCGCCGCCACGGGCGGGTCCACCAACGCCGCCCTGCACCTGCCGGCCATGGCCAACGAGGCCGGCATCGACTTCGACATGATGGACGTCTGCGACATCTCCCGCAAAACCCCCTATATCGCCGACCTCAAGCCCGGCGGGCGGTACGTGGCCAAGGACATGTGGGAGGCCGGCGGCGTGCAGGCGCTGATGAAGACCCTGCTCGACGGCGGCCATCTGCACGGCGACTGCCTGACGGTGACCGGCCGGACCATGGCCGAGAACCTCGAGCACACGGTCCTGCGCGAGGACCAGGACGTCATCCGGCCGGTCTCCAATCCCCTGTCGCCGAGCGGCGGCGTGGTCGGTTTGCGCGGCTCGCTGGCGCCGGACGGCGCCGTGGTCAAGGTGGCGGGGCTCAAGCACCTGGCCCATACCGGGCCGGCCCGCATCTTCGACACCGAGGAGGAATGCTTCGAAGCCGTGGTGAAGCACGCATACGAAGACGGCGACGTGCTGGTCATCCGCTACGAGGGCCCGCGCGGCGGCCCCGGCATGCGCGAGATGCTGTCGACCACGGCGGTGCTCTCGGGCCAGGACATGGGCGCCAAGGTGGCGCTGATCACCGACGGGCGGTTCTCCGGCGGCACCCGGGGCCTGTGCGTCGGCCACGTCTGCCCCGAGGCGGCGGTGGGCGGGCCCATCGCCCTGATCCGCGACGGCGACGTGCTGCGCATCGACGCCGAGGCCGGCACCGTGGACGTCGACCTCTCCCAGGCCGAACTGGACGAGCGGCGCAAGGCGTGGACGCCGCGCCAGACCGATTACCGGTCGGGCGCCATCTGGCGCTACGCCCAGACCGTCGGCACCGCCGCCAAGGGCGCGGTCACCCACCCGGGCGCCGGGGCGGAGAGCCACTGCTACGCCGATATCTGAGGAAACGGGCGGGGAACGCGCAGCCGTGCCCGGCACCGGCGCCATGGCGGCCGAGCTCGACCTCGACTTCGTGCGCCGCCGGTTCCCGGCCTTGGGCGACGAGCGCACCGGCGCCTGGGCGTTCTTCGAGAACGCCGGCGGCTCCTACGTGCCCGACGGCGTCATCGACCGGGTGCGCGCCTACATGACCGAGTGCCAGGTGCAGCCCGGCGCGCCCTACGAGGCCTCGGCGCGGGCCGCCGGACGCATGGCCGAAGGGCAACGGCTGATGGCGGCGATGATCAACGCCGAGGCCGACGAGGTCATCATCGGTCCCTCGACCACGGCCAACGTCTACGTGCTGGCCCAGGCGCTCCGGCCCCTGTTCGGGCCCGGCGACGAACTCATCGTCACCAACCTGGACCACGAGGCCAACAACGGCGCCTGGCGGCGGCTGGCGGGGTCCGGCGTCACGGTGCGGGAATGGCGCGTCGATCCGTCGACGGCGGGCCTGGAGGTGGCCGACCTGGAGGCCCTGCTGAGCGAACGCACGCGGCTGGTCTGTTTCAGCCACTGTTCCAACGTCACCGGCGTCTTCAACGACGCCGCCCGGATCACCGAGATGGCCCACGCGGCGGGCGCATTGGTGTGCGTCGACGGGGTGGCGTACGCGCCCCACCGGGCCGTCGACGTCAAGGCGCTGGACGCGGATTTCTACGCCCTCAGCCTGTACAAGCTGTACGGGCCGCACCTGGGTCTGCTCTACGGCAAGCGCCGGCACCTGTTGACGGCGCAGGGCCAGAACCATTTCTTCATCGGCGAGGACCAGATCCCCCTCAAGCTCAATCCCGGCGGCCCCAACCACGAGCTCACCGCGGCGCTGGCCGGTGTCGCCGACTATTTCGACGCCCTCTCCGGCCACC
>JACZWD010000138.1 GCA_022572335.1 Pseudomonadota bacterium | reverse complement strand
TGCCGGCGTCGCCAACCTGGGCCGCCGGCCCACCTTCGCCGGCACGGACGTGATCTTTGAGGTGCACCTGTTCGATTTCGACGGCGATCTCTATGGCCGGCACCTGCGCGTGGCCCTGGTCGGGTACCTGCGACCGGAAAAGAAATTTGACGGCCTCGACGATTTGAAGGCACAAATCGCCGCCGACAGCGTCCGCGCGCGCCACACCCTAGCCGGGGCGTAAAGCAATGAGCAGCCGGCAGCGCATGGAAAACCGACAACCGGAGGGCCGCAAAGTGGGCGTGGACTATAAATCGACGGTGTTCCTGCCCGACGCCGATTTTCCCATGCGGGCGAGACTGCCCGAGCGCGAGCCCGAGACGCTCAAGCGCTGGGCCTCCATGGACCTGTTTCGCCGGCACCGCCAGGCGGCCAAGGGGCGCAAGAAGTTCATCCTCCACGACGGCCCGCCCTATGCCAACGGGCACCTGCACATCGGCCATGCGCTCAACAAGATTCTCAAGGACGTGATTACCCGCTCCCAGCAGATGCTGGGCCGGGATGCGAACTACGTGCCCGGCTGGGACTGCCACGGCCTGCCCATCGAATGGAAGATCGAGGAGCGGTACCGGGCCGAGGGCAAGAACAAGGACGAGGTGCCCATCGTCCAGTTCCGCCGCGAATGCCGCGAGTTCGCCGACCACTGGATCGACATCCAGCGCCGAGAGTTCGAACGGCTCGGCGTCATCGGCGACTGGGAATCCCCCTACACCACCATGGCCTTCGCCGCCGAGGCCCAGATCGTGCGCGAGCTGGGCAAGTTCCTGCTCAACGGCGCGCTGTACAAGGGCGCCAGGCCGGTGCTGTGGTCGGTGGTGGAAAAGACGGCGTTGGCGGAAGCCGAGGTCGAATACCACGACCACACGTCGACGGTTATTTACGTGCGCTTTCCCGTGCTGAAGACGGCGGCGGCGGAGCTCGAGGGCGCCTCCGTCGTCATCTGGACGACCACGCCGTGGACCATCCCCGGCAACCGGGCGCTGGCCTACGGCCCCGGCTTCGCCTACGGCGTCTACGAGGTCGTGTCGGTGGAGGACGGCGGCCTGGCGGTCGCCGGCGAGCGCCTGGTGGTCGCCCACGACCTGGCCGAATCGGTGAAAAGCGCGGCCAGGATCTCCGAGTGGCGGCGGGTGGCCGGGGCCACCGGCCTGGACGGGACCGTCTGCCGCCATCCCCTGCACGGCCGGGGCTACGACTTCGACGTGCCCCTCCTGGCGGCCGATTTCATCGACATGGACGCCGGCACGGGGATCGTCCACGTGGCGCCGGGCCATGGCGCCGACGACTTCACCCTCGGCGTGAAGCACGGCATCGAGGTGCCCGATACGGTCGACGGCGGCGGCCTGTTCGCCGACCACGTGCCCCTGTTCGCGGGCCGGCACGTCTTCAAGGTGGACGGCGACGTGGTGGAGGCCCTGAAGGACGCCGGCCGGCTGCTGGCCTCGGGCCGGATCACCCACAGCTATCCCCATTCCTGGCGCTCGAAAGCGCCGCTGATCTTCCGCAACACGCCCCAGTGGTTCATCAGCATGGAGGAAACGGGGCTGCGCCGGGCGGCGCTTGCGGCCATCGAGCAGACCCGCTTCGTGCCCGAATCGGGACGCAAACGGCTTCACGGGATGGTCGAGACCCGGCCCGACTGGTGTGTCTCGCGCCAGCGGGCCTGGGGCGTGCCGATCACGGTCTTCGTCAACCGGGAAACGGGCGAGCCCTTGCGCGACGCCGGTGTCCTGGAGCGCATCGCGGACGCGGTGGAGGCGGAAGGGGCGGACGCCTGGTTTACCTCCGATCCGGCGCGTTTCCTGGCGCCCGAGTACGACCCGGCCGACTTCGACCAGGTCACCGACATCCTGGACGTCTGGTTCGAATCCGGCGCCACCCACAGCTTCGTTTTGGAAAAGCGCCCCGAATTGCAGTGGCCGGCCTCGCTCTATCTCGAAGGCAGCGACCAGCATCGGGGCTGGTTCCAGTCCTCGCTGCTCGAGTCCTGCGGCACCCGCGGGACGGCCCCCTACGAGGCGGTGCTGACCCACGGCTTCGTCATGGCCGGGGACGGCCAGAAGATGTCCAAGTCCCTGGGCAACGTCGTCTCGCCCCAGGACGTGGTGGACCGGTACGGGGCCGATATCCTGCGCCTGTGGGTGGTGGGCTCGGATTATTCCGAGGACCTGCGCATCGGGCCGGAGATCCTCAAGCACCACGCCGACATCTACCGGCGGCTGCGCAACACGCTGCGCTATCTGCTCGGCAACCTGAACGGGTTCGACGACACGGAACGCCTGCCCGTGGCCGATATGCCGGAGCTCGAGCGCTGGATCCTGCACCGGATTTGGGAGCTCGACCGGATGGTGCGCGGCTCGTGCGAGGCGTTTGATTTCCACCCCCTGTTCGCCGAGCTGCACAATTTCTGCGCCGTCGAGCTGTCCGCGTTCTACTTCGATGTGCGCAAGGACAGCCTGTATTGCGACCGGGCGGACTCGGTGCGCCGCCGGGCGGCGCGGACGGTGCTGGATACCCTGTTCGACTGCCTGACCGCCTGGCTGGCGCCGTTCCTCTGTTTCACCGCGGAAGAGGCGTGGCTGGCCCGCCACCCGGGCCCGGACGAAAGCGTGCATCTGCGTCTGTTTCCCGAGATTCCGGAGGCCTGGCGCGACGATGCGCTGGCCGCCAAGTGGGGGCGCGTCCGCGCCCTGCGCCGGGTCGTCACCGGGGCGCTGGAGGTGGAGCGCGCCAACAAACGCATCGGGTCCAGCCTCGAAGCCCACCCGCACGTGTTCGCCGAGGGTGCGTTCGTCGAGGCCCTGGACGGGGTCGACCTGGCCGAGATCGCCATCACCTCGGACGCCACCCTGCGCGACGGGGCGGCCCCCGACGGCGCCTTTACCATCGCCGATGTCCCGGGCGTCGCGGTGGTCCCGAGCCTGGCGGCGGGCGAAAAATGCCGGCGCTGCTGGAAGGTCCTGGACGAGGTGGGCAGCGATCCCGGGTACCCGGACGTCTGCGCGCGGTGCGCCGATGCCGTCCGCCACCATCGGGCCGGTTGAAGGGACGATGAGGGTTCTGCCATGAGGACTTCCGGCGGCCTGCGGCTGGGGTTGGGGGTGGCGGCCCTGGTCATCTTGTTCGATCAGGCCGCCAAGTGGTGGATCATGGCCGTGGTCATGCAGCCGCCCAGAATCATTCCGGTGACACCGTTCTTCAACCTTGTGATGGGGTGGAACCGGGGCATCAGCTTTGGGCTGTTCGACGGGGATTCGGCGATCAACGTCTGGATTCTGCCGCTTGTGGCGCTGGCCATCGTCGCCGCCCTGGTGGTCTGGCTGCGCCGGGTCCAGGGGGCCTGGCTGGCGTCCGCCATCGGTTTGGTGATCGGCGGCGCCCTTGGAAACGTGGTCGACCGGCTGCGTTTCGGCGCGGTGGCGGATTTCCTGGATTTCCACGTCGCCGGGTACCATTGGCCGGCGTTCAACGTGGCCGACAGCGGAATTACCGTCGGCGTCACCATGTTGGTCCTAGATTCCTTGTTTATGAGCGCGGAAAAGCCTAAAAATAAGGGTGGGACGGAGGTGAAGGAAGGGTGATGACCAAGACCGGCCGGGTGGTTTTGTGTATTGTGGCCGCGGTATTGGTCGGCGGCTGCACGGATATTCGCAAGGTTTTTTCGCGCACCAAGTCTCCGCCCGACGAGTTCGCCGTCTACTCGCGGGCGCCGCTCAGCATGCCGCCCGATTACGGGCTGCGGCCCCCGGCGCCGGGCCAGACGCGGCCCCAGGCGGTGGTTCCCAGGAACCAAGCGGCGACGGCGATCCGCGGTGGCCAAAAAGGGGGTGCCGGCGCTCAAGGCGCGCCGGGGAGCCAGCCCGCCATAAGTTCGGGCACCCAGGCCCTGCTGAGGGCGACCGGGGCGCATCAGGCCGATCCCGACATCCGCACCCTGATCAATCGGGAATCGTCGATCATGGTGGAGGAGAACGTGACCCTTGCCGATCGCATCCTGTTCTGGAAGAAGCCCGGCGAGACCGAGAAGGGCACCGTCGTCGATCCGGCCAAGGAGGCCAAGCGCATCCGCGAGAACCAGGCGCTGGGACGTCCCATCACCGAAGGCGACACCCCGACCATCGAGCGCGAACGGGGGGTGAGGGGCATCTTCAATTGATTCAATTGCGCCGGGCGCCCGGCGCGCCATCATACGGAGCTTCCATGAGAGTTCGTTTGCGAAGGGCATGGCCGGCGGCCTGCGCCCTGGCCCTGGTGCTTCTGGCGCCGGGACCCGAAGGCTCCGCCGGGGCCGGCGTGTTCAATCCCGAAACCTTCACCTTGAAGAACGGCATGCAGGTTGTGGTCATCCCCAACCACCGGGTCCCCGTGGTCACCCACATGGTCTGGTACAAGGTGGGTTCGGCCGACGAGCCTCCGGGCAAGTCGGGCACCGCCCATTTCCTCGAGCACCTGATGTTCAAGGGCACCCGGAAACTGGCGTCGGGGGAGTTCTCCAGAATCCTCGCCCGCAACGGCGGGCGCGAGAACGCCTTCACGTCCCAGGATTACACCGGCTACTTCCAGAGCATCGCCGTGGACCGCCTGGAAATGGTCATGGAGATGGAAGCCGACCGCATGACCAACCTGGTGTTCGACGCCAAGGAGGTGGAGCCGGAAAGGCAGGTCATATTCGAGGAGCGCCGCAACCGCACCGGCAACAATCCCTCCGCCCTTCTCGCCGAGCACGTCAACGCGACGCTCTTTCTCAACCACCCCTACCGCAGGCCGATCATCGGGTGGGAACACGAGATCCGCGGCCTGACGATCGCCGATCTGAGGTCCTTTTACCGGCGCTGGTACGTGCCCAACAACGCCATCCTGGTGGTCGCCGGCGATATTACGGCGGAGAAGCTGAGGCCCCTGGCGGAGAAGACCTATGGCCGCATCCCGGCGGCCCCGGCGCGGCCCCGGGTGCGCCCCGGCGAGCCGCCGCACAGGGCCGCCCGCCGGGTGACGTTGAAGGACCCCCGCGTTCGCCAGCCTTCCTGGAGCCGCACGTTCCTGGCGCCCAGCTACACCGAAGGGGCGACGGAACAAGCATACGCGCTTCAGGTCCTGGCCGAGATCCTCGGCGGCGCCACCGGTCCGCTGTACCGCGCACTGGTCGTCGAGCAGAAACTGGCGGTGTCCGCGGGCGCCTTTTTCGACCCCAGCCGGCTGGGTCCGGGCACCTTCGGGTTTCACGCCAGCCCCCGGCCCGGCGTTTCCATGGAGAAGCTGGAGGCGGCCATGGAGGCGGAACTGGCAAGGATCGTCGATAAAGGCGTCACCGGGACGGAAGCGCGGCGGGCCAAGGGGCGCCTGCAGGCCGGGGCCGTTTACGCCCGCGACTCCCTGGGCACCGGGGCGCGGGTCCTGGGCGGCGCGCTCGCCATCGGCCTCACCGTGGAAGACGTGGAAAGCTGGCCCGAGCGCATCGGCGCGGTCACGGTCCCCGAGATCAACGCAGCGGCTGTGGATGTCCTTGGCCAGGCGGCTTCGGTGACCGCCCTGCTGCTGCCCGCGGACAAAGGTTAGGCATGGGCATGGGTGTCACGGGCGCGGGCAGGCGCCGGCTTGTGGGGGCCGCGGCGTTCCTGCTGGCCGGGGTTTTCGCCCTCGTCCCGGCCCGGGCCATCGAGATCCAAAGGGTCGTCAGCCCGGGCGGGGTGGAAGCCTGGCTGGTGGAAGACCACACCAATCCCATCATCGCCGTGCGCTTCGCCTTCGACGGCGGCGCCGCCCTCGACCCGGAAGGCCGGGAAGGCCTGGCCGAGATGGTGTCTTCGCTGCTCGACGAGGGCGCCGGCGATCTTGATTCCCAGGCGTTCCAGCGGCGCCTGGAGGATCTGGCGGTGCGCCTGAGGTTCGACGCCGGGCGCGACACCTTTGGCGGGCACCTGAGGACGCTGACGAAGAACCGGGACGCCGCGTTCGATCTCCTGCGCCTGGCGTTGACGGCGCCCAGGTTCGACGACGAGCCCGTGACCCGTATCCGCAGTCAGATTCTGGCCGGCCTCAGAAGGGATATGGAAGACCCCGATACCATCGCCAGCCGGACGCTGTTGCGCGCCCTCTTTCCCGATCACCCCTACGGCCGTCCCGTGGGCGGGACGCCGGAAAGCATATCCGCCATCACCACCGGCGGCCTCAAGCGGTTTGTCGGGCGACGGCTGGCGCGCGCCAACCTGGCGATCGGCGTGGTCGGCGATATCACGCCCGAGGTCCTGGCCCGGCTTCTGGATTCCACCTTCGGCGGGCTGCCGGAACGGGCGGCGCCGGGCCGCGTGGCGGAGACCAAACCGGCGGCGAGCAATGAGACCATCGTCGTCACCAAGCCGGTGCCGCAAAGCGCCATCGTCTTCGGCCAGGAAGGGATCAAGCGCGACGATCCCGATTTCTACGCCGCCTTTGTCATGAACTACGTGCTCGGCGGCGGCGGCTTCACGTCCAGGCTTTACGGCGAGGTGCGCGAGAAACGGGGCCTGGCGTATTCGGTCTACAGCAGCCTCTATCCCCTCGACCGCGCCGCCCTGATCCTGGGCGGCGCCGGCACCGCCAATGCCCGGGTGGCGGAAACCCTCAGCGTGGTGCGCGAGGAGTGGCGGCGCCTGGCCGCCGGCGGATTGACGGAAAAGGAACTGGCCGACGCCAAGACCTATCTCACCGGCTCGTTCCCCCTGCGCTTTACCTCCAGCGGGCGCATCGCCTCCATGCTCGTCGGCATGCAGCGCGACAACCTCGGCATCGACTACCTGGAGCGCCGCAATTCCTACATCGAGGCGGTGACGTTGGACGACGTGAACCGGGTCGCCCGGCGCATTCTGCGTGCGGACCGGCTGATCGTCGTCGTCGTCGGCGAGCCCGACGGGGTGACCAGCGTGCGGTGACGTTTCCCCGGTTGCCCGGGGTGGCTGGGCCTCCCTTTGTCTGCTAATCTCGACGCCGCTCGCATGCGGGGGACCGGACCACATCGATGGCGTCTGTCAGAAGCTCCGCCGCCTGGAAGGCGTTGGAAACCCACCACCGGGCGGTGGCGGGCGTCCACATGCGGGACCTGTTCGCCGGGGACGCGGAGCGCTTTTCCCGCTTCTCGCTTTCCGTCGGCGAGGTGTTCCTCGATTACGCCAAGAACCGCGTCACCGCCGAGACCATGGCGCTGTTGT
>JACZWD010000137.1 GCA_022572335.1 Pseudomonadota bacterium | reverse complement strand
CAGGATATGTTGGACGCAACGGGACGGCTACTCAAATGCCTTCGCTCTCATTCGACAGCCTCGAACGCCCGTTCCCGTCGCGCGGGCGCGGCGGCCTACTCCGCCGCGGTCTTGGTCGGCGCCGGGTTGCGCAAGGCTTCCAGCAGTTCCGCCTCGCGGGCCTTGGCCTTTTCCACGTTGCGTTCCTTGACGTGGCCGTAGCCGCGCATGGTTTCGGGGAGCGCGGCGAGGCCCACGGCCAGGCAGTGGTTCTCGGTGTCGAGCCGGCGCAGGAACTCCTCCACCGTCTGCTCGTAATCGGTAATCAGCCGGCGCTCCAGGCGCCGCTCGGCCGAGCGGCCGAAGACGTCGAACGGGGTGCCGCGCAGGCCCTTGCATCTGGCCAGCACCTTGAACGCCGTCATCATCCACGGGCCGTATTGGCGTTTCTTCGGCACGCCCGTGACCGGGTCCCGCCGGGCGGCAAGCGGCGGGGCCAGGTGGAAGGTGAGCTTGAAATCGCCCTCGAAGGTGTCCCTCAGCCGCTCCATGAAGGCGCCGTCGGTGAACAGCCGCGCCACCTCGTATTCGTCCTTGTAGGCGAGAAGCTTGAAGTACGAGCGCGCCACCGCCTCGGCCAGCCCGGTCCGGCCCTTGGCCCGCTCCGCCTCCACAGCGCGCACCCGCCGGACCAGGTCCGTATAGCGTTTCGCGTAGGCCGCGTCCTGGTAGGCGGTGAGGTCCGCCGTCCGCCGGGCGACGACCTCGTCCAGGCTGGCGGACAGGCGGCGGGCGGCCGGCGCCGCGTCCCCGGCGCAGGCGATGGTTTCGACCCTGGCGCCGTCATGGGCCGTCCTCCGGCCCCACAGGAAGGCGCCTTTGTTGGCCTCCACGGCGACGCCGTTGAGCTCGATGGCGCGCTCCATGGCCGCCGCCGAGACCGGCAGCAGGCCCTTTTGGTAGGCAAACCCGACCAGGAACAGGTTGGACATGACGGAATCGCCGAGCAGGGCCGTGGCCAGCCCGGTGGCGTCGACGAAATCGGCGCGCCCGGCCCCGGCGGCGGCGGTGATGGCGTCGCGCAGGCCCTGTTCCGGGAACGCCAGGTCGGGGTCGCGGGTGAAGTCGGCGGTCATCGTCCGGTGGCTGTTGACCACGGCGCGGGAAGTGCCGGCCCGCAGCTTGGCCAGGGCCTCGAAGCCGCCGGCGGTGACCATGTCGCACCCGAGAAGCAGCCGCGCCCCGCCGGCGGCGATACGCACCGCGTGGATGTCGCCGGGGCTTTCCGCGATGCGCACGTGGCTGACCACGGCGCCGTTCTTCTGCGCCAGCCCGGTAATGTCGAGCACCGAGACCCCCTTGCCTTCCAGGTGCGCCGCCATGCCCAGAAGCGCCCCCACGGTGACCACGCCGGTGCCCCCGATGCCGGTGATGACGATGCCATAGGGGGAGTCGGCGGCGGCCGGTCGGGGATCGGGCAGGGCGGGGAAGGGATGCCCGGGTCCGGGTCCGGCGGCCCCGGCGGCGACGGCCTGGGTGCGCAAACGGCCGCCGTGGACGGTGACGAAGCTGGGGCAGAAGCCGTCGACGCAGGAGTAGTCCTTGTTGCACGACGACTGGTCGATGGCCCGCTTGCGCCCGAACTCGGTCTCCACGGGGGCGATGGCGACACAGTTGGACACCACGCCGCAGTCCCCGCAGCCCTCGCACACCGCCTCGTTGATGAAGACCCGCTTGGGCGGGTCGGCCATCTGGCCGCGCTTGCGGCGGCGCCGTTTCTCGGCGGCGCAGGTCTGGTCGTAGATGAGGACGGTAACGCCCTTGAGGCGGCGCAGATCCCGCTGCAGCGCATCCAGGTCGTCCCGGTGATGGATGGTGACGTCGGGCGCGAAGCCGGCGTTGATCGGGTACTTGTCGGGCTCGTCGGTGACCACGGCGATGCGCTCCACCGTCTCGGCGCGCAGCTGGCGGGTGATCAGGGGCACGCTCAGGGGGCCGTCCACGGGCTGGCCGCCGGTCATGGCGACGGCGTCGTTGTACAAGATCTTGTAGGTCATGGTGACGCCCGCCGCCACCGCCGCGCGGATGGCCAGCAGGCCCGAGTGGAAATAGGTGCCGTCGCCGATGTTGACGAAGATGTGTTCGGTTTCGGTGAACGGCGCCTGGCCGATCCAGTTGGCGCCCTCGCCCCCCATGTGGGTGAAGGTGGCGGTGTCGCGGTCCATCCAGATGGCCATGTAATGGCAGCCGATGCCGGCGACGACGCGCGAACCCTCGGGCACGGTGGTCGAGACGTTGTGGGGACAGCCGGCGCAGAAGTACGGGATGCGCTCGATTTGGGGCAGCCGGTCCTCGAGCGCCCTTTCCTTGTCCTCGAGGAAGGCGAGCCGGTCGGTGATCTCGGGGCTGGTATGGAAGCGCCCGATGCGCCCGGCGATGACCCGGGCGATGCGCGCCGGCGTCAACTCGCCGGCCGAGGGCAGGATCCATTCGCCGTCCTCGTCGAACTTGCCGATGACGCGCGGGCGCACGTCCTCGCGCCAGTTGTAAAGCTGCTCCTTGATCTGGTTCTCCATGACGGCGCGCTTTTCCTCGACCACCAGGATTTCCTCCAGCCCTTCGGCGAAGTGGCGGATGCCCTCGCGCTCCAGGGGCCAGCTCATGCCCACCTTGTAGACGCGCAGTCCGATGTCGGCGGCGTGGCCGGCGTCGATGCCGAGGTCGTCCAGCGCCTGCAGGACGTCGAGATAGGACTTGCCGGTGGAGACGATGCCGAAGCGCGGCTTCGGGCCGTCGATGACGATGCGGTTCAGCGCATTGGCCCGGGCAAAAGCAACCGCCGCGTAAAGCTTGTACTTCTGCAGCCGCAGCTCCTGCTCCAGGGGGCGGTCGGGCCAGCGGATGTGAAGCCCGTCGGGCGGCGGCTCGAAATCGTCGGGAAGGACGATCCGCATGCGCTCGGGATCGACCGACACCGAGGCCGAGGAATCGACGTTCTCGGTGATCGTCTTCATGCCCACCCAGCAGCCCGAATAGCGCGACATGGCCCAACCGAAGAGGCCCAGATCGAGTATGTCCTGCACGTTGGCCGGGTTGAGCACCGGCATCTGGGCGTCCATGAAGGCGTATTCGCTTTGGCTGGGCACGGTGGAGGACTTGCACGCCGGGTCGTCGCCGGCCAGGGCGAGGACGCCGCCATGGGGCGCGGTGCCGGCGTAGTTGGCGTGGCGGAACACGTCGCCCGAGCGGTCGACGCCGGGGCCCTTGCCGTACCACATGGCGAAGACGCCGTCGTACCTGGCGCCCGGGAACAGGTTGACCTGCTGGCTGCCCCAGATGGCGGTGGCCGCCAGGTCCTCGTTCACCCCGGGCTGGAAATGGATGTGGTGTTTTTTAAGAAACTCTTCGGCCCGCCAGAACTCCCGGTCCACGGTGCCCAGGGGCGAGCCCCGGTAGCCGGACACGAAGCAGGCCGTGTTCAGTCCGGCCCGGCGGTCCCGCTGGCGCTGCATCAGGCACAGGCGCACCAGGGTCTGGGTGCCGGTCAGGTAGACCCGGCCGGAGTCGAACGTGTATTTGTCGTCGAGCGTGACCGCCGCCAACGCCATGGCCAATCTCCCGGGAGGGAAGGTCCCCGTCGATTTTCTGTTTCAAAGGTAATGTCTGGAAGCCTTCCAGACAACGAATCCCGATTCCCGCGGGGCAGAACGCAAGGATCGAATGCCCATTTCCGCGCGCCGGGCGCAAAAGTACCGGGCGACCCGGCCGGGCGCACGAAGATTTCCCGGCGTTTCCGCGGCCGGCGGGCGGCCGGATCCGGGCCCGGCCAACCGGAAAGGGATGATTTCTCCGCCGCCAGCCGGTATATGAGGGCGGCATTTGGGAGACGCGGTCATGGCCGTACTGGTCACCGGCGCCGCCGGGTTCATCGGGTTCCACACGTCCCTCGCACTGCTCGATCGCGGCGAGCGGGTGATCGGTGTCGACGACCTCAACGATTACTACGACGTGACCCTGAAAGAGGCCCGGCTGGCCGCCCTGAAAGCCAAGGACGCATTCGTCTTCGAGCGCGCGGACATCGCCGGGCGCGCCCACATGGAGGCCCTTGTCGGGCGTCACCCGGACATCACCGGGGTCGTCCACCTGGCGGCCCAGGCGGGGGTGCGCCATTCCCTGGTCGACCCCTACGTCTACCTCCGCACCAACGTCGAGGGGCACGTCGTGGTGCTCGAGGCCTGCCGCAGGCTGGAGCGCCTGGAGCACCTGGTGTATGCGTCCTCGTCCTCGGTTTACGGCCTCAACACCAAGCTGCCGTTTTCGACCCGGGACAGGGTGGACGCCCCGGCCTCGCTCTACGGGGCGACCAAGAAGTCCATGGAGGCGATCAGCCACGCCTACGGCCATCTGTTCGAAATGCCGCTGACGGGGCTGCGTTTCTTTACCGTCTACGGGCCCTGGGGGCGGCCGGACATGGCGGCCTTCATCTTCACCCGCAAGATCCTGGCCGGCGAGCCCATCCCCGTCTTCAACCATGGCGACATGCGCCGCGACTTCACCTACATCGACGATATCGTGGCCGGCGTGCTGGCCTGTCTCGACCGGCCGCCGGCGGACGGCGCCGCCCGGGCCCGGGTCTACAACATCGGCAACCACCGCGCCGAGCCGTTGTTGCGCTTTATCTCGGTCCTCGAGGAGGCCCTGGGACAAAAGGCGGAAATCGAGTTGCTGCCCATGCAGCCCGGCGACGTCAAGGAGACCTTCGCCGACATCGCCGACACCCGGCGGGACTTCGGCTTCGCGCCGACGACGACCATCGACGAGGGCATTCCCCGGTTCGTCGCGTGGTACCGGGAGTATTACCGGGTATGACCGTTCCTCGATAACCTTGTGAAGGCCCGGGAGGACAGCGATTTCCAGTTCCGGCACCTATCGGCATCTGCTTCTGCTGGTCTTACTCGCTTGCCTCTGGAGTTCGTCCTTCGCGGCCATCAAGATCGGCGTCGGGACCATCCCGCCGCTGACCCTGGCGGCGGGACGCATCGTGCTTGCGGCGGTCGTCCTCTACGCCTTCATCGCCCTCAAAGGGCAGAGGCTGCCCCGCTCGGGGCGCATGTGGACGCTGTTCTTCCTCATCGGCCTCCTCGGTAACGGCCTTCCCTTCACCCTCATCGCCTGGGGCGAGCAGCGCATCGACAGCGGCCTCGCCGCCATGCTCATGGCGGTGATGCCCCTGGCCACCCTGTTGCTCACCCACGCCTTTACCGAGGACGAACGCCTGACGGCGCCCAAGGCGATCGGCGTCGCCGTCGGCTTCGCGGGCGTCGTCGCACTGGTCGGGCCCGAGGCCCTCGGCGGGCTCGGAGGCAACGTGTGGCGGCAGCTCGCTGTTGCCGGCGGCGCCGTATGCTACGCCGTCGCCGCCACCATCGCCCGCTCCCTGCCGCCCTCGCCGCCGGCGGTGCGCGGCGCCGCCGTCATGATGTGCGCCGCCGTCCAGATGATTCCCTTGGTGCTGTTGGTGGACGCGCCGTGGACCCTGTCGCCGTCGTTGGGCTCCGTGGCCGCCGTCGTGTACCTGGGACTGTTGCCGACGGCCCTGGCGACGATCATCTTCTTCCAGTTGATTTCGGCGCGCGGGGCAACGTTCGTCGCCCTCAACAACTACCTGATCCCGGCCCTCGGCGTCATCTGGGGGGCGGCGGTCCTGGGCGAACGGATATCGCTGCCGGCCGTTGGCGCCCTGGCGGTGATCCTGATCGGCATCGGGATCACCAATCTAAGGCCGCGCCGCCCCTGAGCCGGCCGCGACACGCAGATGACTTGATCGTGGTGCCGGAAGGGGTTTAACGCTGATTGAACACGCGGAGCCGACAGCGTTCCTTCACGCCCAGGGTCGGGGCCATGCCGGTTCGGGGTCTGACCCGGCACCTTCCGGCGGCACGCCCTACTCCTGTGACTCTGCTGTGTATGGTAAATGACGATCCCGCCGAGGATGATGATCGGGACGACTTTACCCGCGACCAACTAGACCACGGTGGCTATTGCCCATTTGCAGTCTTGTCTCTTACGCATAGCGGTCGCGCGGACCCGTAACAGGTTTCAATTGGTTCCTTGGTCTGGTCGTTGTCGGTGAACAAAGAAAATGCCTCGACGGGGTTCTCGGGCTTTGTCCCAAAGGCGCGTTCGAAATCCGCGATGATGCTACGCCGCTCGGTGATCCATTTGCGAAGGGTTTTATTTCTTTCACGTACCAGCACGGTTGCTCGTTACGGAAAAAACTGCACCACGCGCGTGCGCGATGCAGTTTGCCATACAGAACACATTACTTGGGCTTTGTCTGCTGTGGCGGTGGTATAATTTCTACCAGTTGGAACGTGTAGTCGAACTCCGCAGATGTGTAGTGTATTATTTGTCCGACATCAGGCGCGTAGGCGTACCGCTCATAAGCGGGGAAGTTTCTGTCGTAACGTTGGTTTGTGCACTTGATAATGAACGAGGAGAATGTGCCGGCCTTGACGGTGGTATTTTCATACCCCACGACACTGCAGTCTCTTTCCCGCGAAATCTCCGCCCCGCTTTTGTAGCTGACCGTATAGCGCATTTCCCACTCTTTTCCGATATACAGTGGAAAAGAGAGAAAACCGCTATGGGGTCTGAATGCTCTTCGCACCGTACCGTCAGGCTCAATATTACTGATCGATGCCAGATCTTCGGTTGTGCGATAGGTTTCCTTTTCTCCCCTTGTTCGCACGGCCTCGAAGATAAGAACCCCTGCCTCTTTTTTGAGGAATTTGTAACTGGAGATGCCCTTCCTCCCTCCTCGATCGACTTCGAAAACAAATTTCGTATGGGGGATAAGGACGGGCCTCTCGGCACGTGCCGTGTTTTCAGCGGCTTCTACGGTGGTTATCGCATCAGGTGCTGGCTTACCTATCTCTACCACGCAAACGCTGGTGGGTGCGGTACTTGGTGTGGGTTTAGCTCGCGGCATAGCGGCACTAAATCTGGGTGTGGTGCGGAATATCTTTATCTCCTGGGTCATCACCTTACCGGTAGGTGCCGGTTTAGCGGTTATCTTCTTCTATCTGCTAAGAGCAATTTTTAGTTAAATCAGCAGAGGCCAGCGTTAGCTGGCCTCTGTCTATTACGCCAGACTTGATCTAGATTCGCTGGACAATCCTGCCTTTTCTGATACTCCACAAACCTTTAGGCCTTGCATTGAGTATGACTCTGGCGTATTTTAATC
>JACZWD010000136.1 GCA_022572335.1 Pseudomonadota bacterium | reverse complement strand
CCCCGCCGCGCCGTCACCTGTTCGATCCGGTAATCCGGCGGTATCAGGGAATCGTCGGCGGCGACGAGGATGGAGAAATTGCCGCGCCGTTCGATGTCGGCCACGGCCACGCGCTTTTGATTGAGGATATAAATGGCGACCGCCGTCGGCACGTGGACGGTGATCTGGCTGGAGCGGCGGCGGGTGGCTTCCTCCTCGAGGGCGCGCAGGACATGCAGCGCCGTTGATTCCGTGGAGCGCTGGACCCCGGTGCCGGCGCAGTAGGGGCAGGGCTGGGAGCTGGTTTCGACGAGACTGGGGCGCAGGCGCTGGCGCGACAGCTCAAGCAGCCCGAAGGGGCTGATCCGCCCCAACTGGATACGGGCGCGGTCGTCGCGCATGCTTTCCTTGAGCCGCCGTTCGACCTGGGCGTTGTTGCGCGCCACCTCCATGTCGATGAAATCGATGACGATCAGCCCGGCAAGGTCGCGCAGGCGCACCTGGCGGGCGATCTCCGAGGCCGCCTCGAGGTTGGTTTTCAACGCCGTCTCCTCGATGTTGCGCGCGCGGGTGGCGCGCCCGGAGTTCACGTCGATGGCGACCAGGGCCTCGGTGGGGTCGATGACGATGTAGCCGCCGGAGTTCAGCTGCACCCGGGGATTGTGCATGGCGTCCAACTGGCTCTCCACCTGGAAGTGCTGAATGAGCGACACCCCATCACCGTCGTAGTGTTTCACCCGCTTGGCATGGCTTGGGATGAGGAGCTTTATGAAGTCCTTGGCGGTACGGTACCCCTCCTCGCCGTCGACGATGATTTCTTCGATGTCGCTGCTGTACAGGTCGCGGATGGACCGTTTGATCAGGTTGGCTTCTTCGTGCACCAGGGTCGGCGCCGTCGATTTCAGGGTCAGCTCACGCACGCTGTCCCAGAGCCGCATCAGGTATTCGTAATCGCGCTTGATCTCGGCCTTGGTTCGCTTGGCGCCGGCGGTGCGCACGATGACCGCCATCCCCCGGGGGATGCCCAGATCGCCGAGGAGGGTCCTCAGGCGCTTGCGGTCGGTGCCGGTGGGGATCTTGCGCGAGATACCCCCGCCGCGCGCCGTGTTGGGCATCAACACGCAATAGCGCCCGGCCAGGGAAACATACGTGGTGAGCGCCGCGCCCTTGTTTCCCCGTTCCTCCTTGACCACCTGTACAAGAAGGATCTGGCGGCGTTTGATGACCTCCCGGATTTTGTAGTCCCGGTGCGAGGGCAGCGGCCTGCGGGCCTCCACCTCCTCGCTGTCGTCACCGCCCACGGTTTCCACGCCGGGGGGCGCATCGTCGTCCTCGTCGGCCGATTTCGCGGCCTCGTCGGCCTTCTCCGCCGCTTCATGTTCGGCCAGCAGCGCCTCGCGGTCGGCGACCGGGATTTGGTAGTAATCGGGATGGATTTCGTTGAAGGAAAGGAAACCGTGGCGATTGCCGCCGAAGTCCACGAACGCCGCCTGCAGGGACGGCTCGACCCTGATGACCTTGGCCAGGTATATGTTGCCTTTGAGCTGCCTTCGGGATTCGACCTCGACGTCAAAATTTTCCAGATGGTTCCCACTGAGGACCACGACCCGGGTTTCCTCCGGGTGCGTGGCGTCGATGAGCATTCTTTTGGTTGCCATTAATTTCGTCACTCCAGTACGCCGCCGCCCCCGACACTTGGCGTCGGGTGCGGCGCGTACGCATGCTTGAAAAGCCGGCGGCGCCTGCGACGAACCCTCCGTTCGCACGAATCGGCGAAGTCACGTCGGGATTCGTTCGCGCTGCCCTGTCCGGCATGGGAAATCCTCGGATATCTCGGGGCGGCTTGGCCATGACTGGCCGATCTGAGTGCCGCCATCCGTTAACATAACGGTAGGGATTTGGTTCGACAATACCTCTTGTTCCTTCGGCCCAGGCGCACAGACCGTTGCCGGCTGCGCGCGGTCGGCGGGTTGACGTTGAAGCACGCCCGGGAATACGGGTATATCTTGAAGTCCTACAGCGGGAAAACGCTACATGTGGCGTGATGGTCCAGTCCTGCGTTTGGCCTTTCTGGCTCTGGCGGCGGCGCTCTGCATCGGGTCGGGCCCGCGGTCCGCGGCGGCGGGGCAAACCGTTGTCACCGACCTTCGCGTCGGCGAAAACGCGAAGACGACCCGCTTCGTCCTTGAACTGAGCGATCGCGTCGAATTTCGCGTGTTCACCCTGGCCGACCCCTACCGG
Source organism: Pseudomonadota bacterium (assembly GCA_022572335.1). GTDB lineage: Bacteria > Pseudomonadota > Alphaproteobacteria > Rhodospirillales > 2-02-FULL-58-16 > JACZQZ01. The sequence continues at coordinate 5,035 of JACZWD010000136.1, read as the reverse complement.
GTGGTGATCGACCTGCCGGCGGTGGGTTGGCGTCTGCCGGTGCGGCCCCTGCCCGAAGGGAGGGGACTGTTGGCGAAACTCCGCTACGGCCTGTTCAAGCCGGGCACCTCGCGCGTGGTGCTGGATTTGACCGGACCCGCGGCCGTGGACAAGGCGTTCCTGCTGGTGCCCGCGGGCGTCCACGCCTACCGCCTGGTCTTGGACCTGGTGCCCACCAGCCGCGCGGCGTTTCTCAAGCGCGCGGGCCGGCAGGACGCCCGGGCCGCGTCCCCGACACCCGTGCCCGCCCGCCCGCGTCCCGGTTACGGCACGTCCAAGACGGCGGTACCGCCGCTGCCCCTGCGCAAGCCCCGGCGCACCGAGTCAAAGCCGGTCATCGTGATCGACCCGGGCCACGGCGGCGTCGATCCGGGCACCACCAGCGTCGGCGGCATCTACGAGAAACACGTGACCCTCGCCGTGGCCCGCGAAATGAAGGCCCAGTTGGAACGCACCGGGCGGTACCGGGTCGTGCTGACCCGCGGGCGGGATATCTTCCTCCGCCTGCGCGACCGTGTCGCCAAAGCCCGCGACGTCGGCGCCCGGTTGTTCATGTCCATACACGCGGACGCCATCAAAAACCGAAGGGTGCGCGGCCTTTCGGTCTATACCCTCTCGGAGCGGGCCTCCGACGCGGAGGCGGAGGCCCTGGCGGAGAAAGAGAACAAGGCCGATCTCATCGCCGGCATCGATCTCACCCACGAAACGCCGGAGGTGGCCAACATCCTTATCGACCTGGCCCAGCGCGAATCCATGAACGAATCCGTCCGCTTCGCCTCCCTGTTGATCAAGGAACTGAGGCGCAAAACGCGGGTTCTGCGCCGTTCCCACCGGTTTGCCGGCTTTGCCGTGCTCAAGGCGCCCGATGTTCCGTCGGTCCTTCTGGAGGTGGGATTCCTGTCCAACCGCGCGGACGAAAAGGCCCTCAGGAGCAAGAAATACCGTGCCAAGCTGGCGGCGGCCGTGGTGCGCGCGGTGGACGGATATTTTGCCCGCGTGGAGGAGGCGACGCGAAAATAGGGCCCGTGTCCACAGGCCGGACACCGCCCGGCCGGGCTGGTGACACTGTGACCGACACGGCCATATCCCGGCCACATTCTGAGGCTATCAAAACCATATATCGGAATCGTCCGCTTCGGTTATGGTTCACACGCGCCAAGCGTTCCGCCGTGGGGCGCATACGCGCCGCCGGGGCCGCGGCCCCGATACCGGCTCCCCGGGCCCGGCGCCAGGAGAAAGGCCCCTTGGCGACGGCCCGATGACCCCGCGTTGAGTGCCTCATGGTAAAAATTGCCGCCACCGTTCTTGGCATTTTGGTGATCGTCGCCTTCCTCGGCGCGGGTGGGGCGCTTTTCGTGTTCAGTCACTTCGGACGCGACCTCCCCGATTACACCCAGCTTGCCGATTACCAGCCACCGGTGATGACCCGTGTGCACGCCGGCGACGGGCAGCTGCTGGCCGAGTACGCCATCGAGAAGCGTGTCTTCGTGCCCGTCAAGGCGATGCCGCGGCGGGTGGTGCAGGCGTTCCTCGCCGCCGAGGACAAGAATTTCTATTACCATCCCGGCATCGACGTGCTCGGCGTCTTGCGGGCGGTGCTGACCAACGTCAAGAACGTCGGCCAACGGCGCCGCCCCGTCGGCGCCTCCACCATCACCCAGCAGGTGGCCAAGAATTTCCTGTTGAGCAACGAGGTGTCCTGGGATCGCAAGATCAAGGAGGCGATCCTGGCGTTTCGCATCGAACGCGCCTTTTCCAAGGACCGGATTCTGGAACTCTACCTCAACCAGATCTACCTGGGCTTCGGCTCCTACGGCGTGGCGGCGGCGGCGCTGAACTATTTCAACAAGTCCTTGGATGAGTTGTCCATCGCCGAGGCCGCCTTCCTCGCCGCCCTGCCCAAGGCGCCGAACAATTACAATCCGCTTCTCTACCCCGAAGCGGCCAAGACGCGCCGGGACTGGGTCATCGGGCGCATGTTGGAGGACGTGGCCATCACCGTGGACGAGGCGGTGCGGGCCAAGGCCGAGCCGATGGTCGTGCGCCGGCGCTCCGAGATCAAATTCGTCGACGCCGAGTATTTCGCCGAGGAGGTGCGCCGCGAGCTCCTCGGCCGCTATGGCGAGACCCAACTGTACAAGGGCGGACTGTCGGTGCGCACGACCCTGGATCCCGGGCTTCAGGCCATCGCCGCCCGGGTGCTGCGCCAGGGGCTCGAGGCCTACGACCGGCGCCACGGCTGGCGCGGACCGATCACCCGGTTCGAAGACACCGCCGAGGGGGGCGTCGCGTGGGCGGAAAAGCTGGCCCGGTTGCAGGCGCCGCCGGGGATTGGCGAATGGCGGATGGCGGTGGTGCTGGCGCTCGACAAGGCCGGGGCCGACATCGGCTTCGCCGATGAAACCCGCGGCCGCATCCCGTTGGCGGAACTGAAGTGGGCGCGGCCGTGGAAAGAGGAGCAAAAGCTGGGGCCGCGGGTGCGCCGTCCGGCGGACGTTTTGGCGCCCGGCGACGTGGTTGCCGTGGCGCCGCTGGAGCCGGAAGCCGCCGCCGCCGGCGACGCCGGGAGCGGCGCCCTTGCGCGCCCGTCCTTCGGCCTGCGGCAGATCCCGGATATCAACGGCGCGCTGGTGGCGCTGGACCCCCACACGGGACGGGTGCTGGCCATGGTCGGCGGCTACTCTTTCGCGGCGAGCGAATTCAACCGGGTCACCCAGGCCATGCGCCAGCCGGGCTCGGCCTTCAAGCCCATCGTCTATCTGGCGGCGCTGGACTACGGGTTCACGCCGTCCACCCTGATCCTGGACGCGCCCTTCGTCATCGACCAGGGGCCGGGGCTGCCCAAATGGCGCCCCGCCAACTACACCAAGAGGTTCTACGGACCCAGCACCATGCGCTTGGGGATAGAGAAGTCCCGTAACCTGATGACCGTGCGCCTGGCCCAGACCATCGGCATCGACATGGTCGCCGAGTACGCCGAACGGCTGGGCGTCGTCGACCGGTTGCCGAGGCGGCTGGCCATGGCGCTCGGGGCGGCGGAGACGACGTTGCTCAGGCTGACCACCGCTTACGCCATGCTGGTCAACGGCGGCAAGCGGATCACGCCCAGTCTGATCGACCGCATCCAGGACCGCCATGGGCGCACCGTGTTCCGCCACGACAGGCGCGCCTGCGCCGAATGCCGCGCCGAGGCCTGGACCCGCCAGCCGGTGCCGGTCATACCCGACACCCGCGAGTCCGTGACCGATCCCGCCAGCGCCTATCAGTTGGTGTCCATGCTTCGCGGCGTGATCGAGCGCGGCACCGGCCGGCGCGTCAACGCGGTCGGCAAGCCGCTGGCGGGCAAGACCGGGACCACGAACGACAGCTTCGACACCTGGTTCATCGGCTTCTCGCCCGATCTGGCGGTGGGCGTGTTCGCCGGCTTCGACCAGCCCCGCACCTTGGGCCGCCCCGAGCAGGGCGCAACCGTCGCCGGCCCGATCTTCCGCGATTTCATGGCCGCGGCGCTCGCCGGGAAGCCGGCCATTCCCTTCCGCGTCCCGCCGGGCATCCGTCTGGTGCGGGTCAAAGGGCTCACCGGGCGGCTGGCCCGGCGCGGGGATCGCGGCGTCATCCTCGAGGCCTTCAAGCCGGGCACGGTGCCCACGGGAACGTCCGAGATCCTGGAAGGCGTCAGCGCCGGTCCCCGGACCACCGGCACCGGAGGGCTGTACTAACCCGCCCCGGCGCGGGTGTCTTGTGCCGGCGCGGCCCGCTTTCACACCCCGTTATTTGATTTGCGCACTCCGCGCGGGCGGAGAGCTCATCCCGCCAAGCCAAACGGCTCAAGGCCATGGGGCCTCAACCTTATGGAGAGACACTTTCTTTCCGTAGACTCTTCCATAACTGTTCTAAAGTGCATATACTTCAGCGGACAATCCGCTGATCGGCAACTGCGCTGGGGAGAAACAAGGCGGACATTTTAGTTCATGTCGGAAGCGTCGGCTTGACAAGCCGACTATTAAAAATTGTGAAAGCCGGATTTGGGAGGGTTCGGATTCAATACGGAATCGGATGGCGACACCGAGCCGGAGAACGTCGCCGAGACGATCCGCGATGTGAGCGGCGCCGCACCGGATCAAGCCGGGGCTCCGCCTTGGCATGGACGCGCTCGGGCGGACCGTCGATCTGTTCAACGTTGAACACGGCATACCCCTTCATAAGAGGGAAATTCCGCTCCACGTCTTCGCCGGTCGCATCGTCGGTTTCGGTACGGCGGATGCGGTCGGCATAAACGACAGGATTGCCCTTTATATTTTATCGAGAGATCACCGACCTGGAGCTTCATCAAGGAGACCTGCACAGCTGGTTTGAAATTGGCAAGCAAGGCGCAATCAGGGAGCAAATCAATGGCTACACACTACGAACATGTCCAGCAGATCCTGGCGAACGCCGCAGCGGGCGCGTTCCCAAATCACGATGGTCACGGACGTTTCTGGCAACTCGAGCTGGCCGACTTCAAGATTTTGACCATCTATGGCGTTCAGTTGATCGCCGATCCGGGGCCAAACCGGGGCCGGGATTCCGGTTTGGTCAGAGCACTTCGCGGCGAAGGCCCGTTCGATGGAACCCTCTTCGGGCGCATGCCCTTGGGGAGGCCGCCTGTCGCACCGGCCGACATCCAGTTCATCGAGGACTGGATCGATGCCGATCTACCGAACGAGGAAATCGGCGACGAGCTGGAAGACACCGCGCCGGCCGAGCCAGACGAAGGTCGGCCGCAAGCACCACCCTCGTCCTACCGTCGGCGCTACGAGCCGCCGCGCCGACCCAAAGACGGTTACCTGATCAAGAACTGCAACCTGATCCGGGAATCCGGCAGCAATATCAAAATACGAAAAAACATTACGGCATTGACGGATCAAGAACTCGCGAACTTCCGGGCGGCGATTCAGGCGTTGAAAGACCTGCCCAATACCGACGAGCGGAACTACAACGATCAGGCCGCCATTCA